>NZ_BAUW01000022.1 GCF_000517385.1 Mesobacillus boroniphilus JCM 21738
CGTCATGAGGGCGATGACGGACAGAAGTCATGGGGAATCTCGAAAAATGTCCGTTATGAGGATGATGACGGACAGAAATCATGATGAATCTCAAAAAGTGTCCGTCATGAGGATGATGACGGACAGAAATCATGCGGAATCTCGAAAAAGTGTCCGTCATCAAGCCGATGACGGACAGAATTCCTAAATAACCTCAAAAGAAAAGGAGTTAACCATCATCTCTTCTCAATCGCAATAATAAATGGCGGATTGTTTTTCTGGTTGAGGAATTTATATTCCAATACATGGGCGATGTTTTGATCCAATGATTTTACATAACGCAATAAGTACTCCCGTTCGACCTTGCCTTCTGGGTGCCCGTGGTAGATCACAATCACGATGATGCCTTCTGGTGCCATGATTTCGAGCAATTGATCGATGGCCTGGATAGTTGTTTCAGGGACGTGACGATATTCTTATCGCCACCGGGAAGGTATCCGAGATTGAAGACTGCGCCGGTAATTTTTCCGAAGTGCAGCGGCGGGATGCACTCGGTGATGTTTTCATGTCCGGTATGGAACAGTGTGACCTGATCCTGCAAATCATGTTCACGAAGCTTTGTTTTACATGACATTAATGCCTCATCCTGGATATCGAATCCGTAAATCCTGCCGGAAGGACCGGCCAGCTTGGCCAAAAATAAAGTATCATGCCCGTTGCCGACTGTCGCATCAACAGCGATATTACCTGGCTTCACGGCTGATTCAAGAAGGTTCCTTGCAAAAGGAAGAATCCGTTCAAGCTTCATTTTCAATCACCACTTTGTTTCCAGTATAAAATTTCCCCTGCCAGCTGTCGCGACGCTTCAATTCTTTATCAATCGCGTTCAGTACTTCCCATTTATTGACGCTCCACATCGGCCCGACCATTAGCTCGATCGGCCCATCTCCAGTAATTCGGTGGATGATCATTTCGGGAGGCAGGATCTCCAGTTGGTCACAGACCAAATTTACATAGTCCTCAAAACTAAGGAATTCAAGCAGTCCTTTTTCATATTGCTTGACCATCGGGGTGCCCTTCAACAAATGAAGAAGATGGATCTTGATTCCCTGAACATCAAGCTTCGCGACTTCACGAGCTGTTTCCATCATCATTTCCGGAGTTTCCATCGGCAGTCCGTTGATGATATGAGAGCAAACTCTAATGCCATGCTTTCGGAGCTTGTCCACGCCTTCTTTGTACGTATCATAATCATGGGCGCGGTTGATTAAATTGGCTGTTTTTTCATGGACTGTCTGCAGTCCCAGTTCAACCCATAAATATGTTTGCTCATTCAGCTCAGCCAAATATTCCACGACATCATCTGGCAGGCAGTCCGGTCTAGTTGCGATCGAAATCCCGACGACTCCTTCTTCGTTCAATACAGTTTCGTACTTCTCACGCAGCACCTCGACCGGGGCGTGTGTATTGGTGAAAGCCTGGAAATAGGCCATGTACTTGCCGTCTTTCCATTTTGAATGCATTTTTTCTTTTATCTTTGCGAACTGTGTGCCGAGATCTTCTACTCTGTCACCGGCGAAATCTCCTGAACCAGCTGCACTGCAAAACGTGCAGCCTCCGTGGGCTACTGTGCCATCGCGGTTCGGGCAATCGAATCCGCCATCAAGTGCAACCTTGAAAACCTTATGGCCAAAATGGTTCCGTAAATGATAATTCCAGGTATGGTACCGTTTATCGTCTGTTGCATAGTGAAAAGGGTTGGTCTGTTTCATGCCAGAAACCTCCTAAAGCCTGTCTGTCAAAAAAATTAATAATAAAAATTGTACCATTAAGAAAACGTGAATCCAATTGCAAAAAGATTACAATGTGTACCTGACATAATTGGCATCATTAAACATTGGCAAAATCGTGATAGGAAAATGTATTGTGAACAAAATAAAGAAGAAGCAGACTTTGCTTCAGCATCAAGTAAAGGAGGGGCTACTATTGGCAACACGTCAATCGGTTGACCAGTTACTTCAGCAATGTGAGGATGCAATCAATCTGGCCCAGGATCAATACAAGGATGCCGCTACTCAGCAGCATTATAATGATGGCGATTTTACCAATGCACTGCAGGCGCTCGAGGACGCATATAATGATCTGGCCAAGCTTTCCTTCAGCGCAAACTCCCAGCAGCGCGAACAACTGCACAGAATGAGGCTTCAACTGCAGCAAGTCCAGAACAATATGATTTTGCTTGATCACTAAACAGGAGGGAATATATCTTGAAAAAGCGCTCAAAGCAGAACAATCCTGAACAAAAAACAAGGAACGGCATCAATAACCAGGATCTCGAGCTCGGAATGGACCATGATCCTGTAAAAGAAGCGAAGAAAAAATATGAACAAAGCGGCGGGCAGCCCGTAAAATCAAAGTTCCATCCTGAACCAGAGCAATCTTCATAAATTTGTAACACCCTCACTTCTTAACAGAAGTGAGGTTTTTTGATTTTTCTTTCGAGAATGTCCAGCTCCAGCGCCTAGCCCCTCGAGTCGCTTGTCTAGCTGCGGCTCCTAACTCCTCGAGACGCTTCGGTCCAGCCCATGAAGTCAAAGAACGACTTCACGGTCAGGCCCTTCAGCGCTTTTCGGAGTTGAGCAGTCGCCTCCGCTTTTCGAGTTCGGTCCGCCCAATGAAGTCAAAGAACGACTTCACCGGTCGGCCCTCCAGCGCTTTTCGGGGCTGACCAAGGCGCTTTCGCTTTTCTAAATAATACCCCCCGTTCACAAATCGGATAAAACTGGCGGAAATTCCGTGATTTAAATCACAGATTGAGGGCTTTTAGAAATGGTTTAAATAAGGTAGACCAAAAAGGGTCTTGAGGAAAGTTTTGAAAAATCCTTAGCTAAAATAAATTGTCATTTTTCAATGTAAGTTGTCTTGTGAAAACATTCACGAATTTGTCACATATAGAAAGGAGCCAAACAAATGAAAATTATGAAGTTACTATCGGCCATTATTTTATTTTTCATATTCCAGCTGCCTGATCAGGGGAGTGCTGAGGCAAAATCCAATGTCCTGAATATGGAGGAACTGACGATCCAGGTGATGCCAGAATATTCGTATCACCCAAAAGATAAGAAGAAGAATGCCCCGCTTTTGGTCGGCTATCATGGAGCTTGAAGAACAATGCAGAAGAAGCACAAAAAGGCCAGGTAGTCATCCCGCTGCCAATGGATGAAAAGAATTTCAGAATTGGTTTTGTTGCCGATTATTCCCGGGACCTTACAGAAATGAATGAAATTCAATATGAACTCGATAAGGAAAACGGAACGATTTCCTGGGAAACGAGCGAGGAGATCCAGCCGCAGGAGATCTACAAGTTCGTAATCGAGTACTATACAGACAGCATCAAGGAAAAAGACAACACTAAGACACTGACTTACGATTTTAAAAACTTTGCTGATATCGGGTTGTTGAACTTGATTTTTGTTGAGCCGCTGAATTCGGAAAGCTTTAAGCTGGAGCCTGCCTCAGAGCAGCATCAGAAAAACTCATACAACATGAACATGTTTTTATATCAAAGCCAGGGAATGAAGCCTGGTGATGAAAAGAATATCTCACTTGAATACAAACGAGCTGACGATAGGACCACAGCGGAAATCATGGAAGCTATGGCCGGGGATGCGAAGAAGGCCGGCACTGTAAAAGAAAATGACGAGAAAATGCCTCTGTGGCTTGTCATTACAGTCGTTGGCAGTGTGACAATATTTGCAGCAGTACTATTGATTTTCATCATGAAGAAAAAGAGAGCTCAGCCGGTAAAAAACGAACCATCAAGTGATTACGAAGCCAAAAAGTCAAAGCTCCGCGCTATGTTGGTGGAAGGAAGCATTACCGAATCAGAATACAACGAATTGATCAAAAAGCTGGGAGGTAGGAAATGATGTCCAAAAATAAAAAAATTGTAATGGGGTTGGCCCTTGCATCAGTGGCATTTATAATCATGATGTTTTCAACAATGCCAAGCGCAGGGAGCAAGGAAATCACGATTGCGACCTCAGCAAAAATGGTTCGAAATATGAAGGCGATTATATTATGACGCAGGGCCTGCTCAATAAGGAATCCGTTAAATGGGATGCCGACAAACTGGAGCTCCGTTTTGAGCTCTACGAGGAGGGTCAGGGAACGCTTCAGGTATTCCATAAAGGCATCAAGCCGGATAACTTCTCAGAGGATGTCATCGTGTTGGTGGAAGGCTTTATCCAGGAAGACGGCGTGTTCGAGGCGGAGAAAGTCCAGACAAAATGCCCGACAAAATATGAAGGCGAAGACATGGAGAATTATGATACCGAAATGCATAAGGAAATGTACAAAAATGACAAGCCGGAATAAAACAGATGGGTGGTTATCTGTATGTATCTAATTGGAAACATCTCAATCTACCTAGGGATCGTGATTTCGCTATATGGAATCATTGCCAATATCGTCGGGATTAAGAAGAAAAGCAGCAAGTGGATTGAAAGCGCAAGAGGCGCAGTACTTTCGCTGGCGTTTGTGGCAAGCATTGCATCCTTCCTGTTGCTGTATATACTCGGAACAAGCCAGTTCCAATATAAATATGTGGCTTCGTATACAAATGAGAGCCTGCCGATGGCTTACAAATTAACAGCATTTTGGGCGGGTAACGCTGGGTCCCTGCTGTTATGGGCCGTCCTTTTAGCACTATACGCAGCAATGGTTGTTTTTTCAAAAGAAAAGAAAAACCCGATGATGCCGTATGTATCAAGCATCCTGATGGTGAACATCCTGTTCTTTTTCACTGTAATGGCACTTAACGCAAACCCATTTGGAATGACTGATAAAATTCCAGCAGACGGAAAAGGGCTTAATCCAATGCTGCAAAACCCGGGAATGATCCTGCACCCTGTAACGCTCTATATGGCTATGTCGGATTGGCCGTTCCATTCGCATTCGGTATTGCTGCTCTGATCCTGAAGAAAATGGATTCAGAATGGATCAAGCTGACGAGAAGATGGACCTTGCTTGCATGGCTGTTCCTGACACTCGGCAATGTGATTGGCGGATGGTGGGCATACCTTGAACTTGGATGGGGCGGCTACTGGGCATGGGACCCGGTTGAGAATGCGTCGTTCCTGCCATGGCTGACTGTATCAGCATTCCTGCACTCTGTCATGATCCAGGAACGGAAAAACATGCTGAAGACCTGGAATGTAAGCTTGATTATTCTTTCATACATCCTGACACTGTTTGGAACCTTCCTTGTCAGAAGCGGAATCCTGACAAGTGTCCACGCGTTCGGCGACAGTAATCTGGGTACTTACTTCCTTGTTTTCATGGCATTCATGATGCTGTTTTCTCTGTATATCGTGATGACAAGATACGGACTGATTAAAAAGGACAGCAGCCCAATTGAAGCTTATTTTTCAAAAGAAAGCAGCTTCCTGCTGAACAACCTGATTCTGGTTGCTGCCGCTTTCGCTGTTTTCTGGGGGACGATGTACCCGCTGATTTCAGAAACATTTACCGGCACAAAAGTCAATGTCGGGGCGCCATATTTTGATAAAGTGATGGCTCCGATCCTGCTGGTGCTGATTGTATTGATGGGAATCTGCCCGCTGATTGCCTGGAAAAAAGCTGTATTTGAAAAGTTCATGAAAAATACGCTTTGGCCGCTGGCAATGGGTGTTGCCACAGCCATCATCCTGTTCGCTATAGGCGTCAAGGGAATTTACGCGATTATCGGCTTATCGGCAACAAGCTTCATGTTCGGAACGCACTTGCTTGAATTCGCTAGAGGCATCAGCGCCAGACGAAAAGCTACAAAGGAAAATGTCCTGAAGGCTGCGTTCAAGCTGACAATAAAAAACCAGCGCCGCTATGGCGGTTATATCGTCCATATCGGGATTGCGGTGATCGCGGTCGGTGTCATTTCATCACACACTTACTCTACAGAAGTGCTGAAAACGGTGGATGCCGGAAACAGCATCAAGACCGGGGATTATAGCCTGAAATTCAACGAACTTACCGAACATACGAAAAACGGCAACGGCATAGTGGTGGCCGATATCGATGTGACATATAAGGGCAAGGACATTGGCAAAATCAAGCCTGAAAAAATCTTCTATGAAACATGGCCTGAACCATCTACAGAGGTAGCAATCAAGACAAATTGGAGCCAGGACTTATACGTCGTGCTCAGCTCCTGGGAGAACAAAGACAAAGTAACGTTCATGGTAAAAGTAAATCCATTCGTAAGCTGGATTTGGATGGGCGGGATCATCATGGTGATCGGAACAGCATTCGCCCTAATAGGCGGCAGGCCGACAACATCCCGCTACCAAATCAATAAAGGCATTTCAAGAGTAGGAGGGTGAAAAAGTGAACAAGAAAATTCTCTTAACAACACTCCTTTTGCTGATCGTGATTCCTGGCATGACAACAGCTTTCACCTACAACTCAAAGGAATTCAAGCAAATCATCGGCCAGCTTGATATGCAGGGCCATGCGGATCATGAATTGTCGACCTGTTCAGTAAAGAAGATTTACTACGATGAAGTGGTTGAGATGCTGAACGGCGGAAAATCAGAACCTGAAATCATCCAGTCCTATGTTGATGAATACGGTCAGGCAGCCTTGAGAACTCCTGGCGGCGGCACAAGTGGCTGGATTGCATGGGGAATGCCAGCTGCCGGAGTTGGAATCGGCAGCGTGATTGTCGGTGTCTGGCTCAGGAAATTGACTGTCAAGAAGGCAGAATCAAAGCTTGAGAAGAAGGCTGAATGGAATTCGGAAGTGGAAAAAGAAATTGTGGCAAAAACATTTGACGAAGAGCGCCGGAAGCTTTTCTAGGAGCTGATCAAAATGGATTATGTATTTTTAATAATTGGTTCACTCGTAATCATTACTTGTTTTTACTTCATCATATCTCCTTTCTTCTCGGCTGGCGAGGTGCCGGCTGCGGAAATGAAGACAGAGGGTGATAAGCTGACACTTGAGCAAGTATACAGCGCTGTGAATGAGTTCGAGATGGACTTCTTAATGAAGAAAATCACTCGTGAGGATTTTGAGAAATTGAAAGAGGATTACCAACTGCTCGCGGCCGAAATGTTAAAGGAAGAAACGCAAGGACGCAAGGCAAAACATCTTCCAGAGAGCAAAAAGAAGATTAAGGATGCCGAAGCAGAGGCGGAAATTCTTAGAGAACTGAAGAAGCTTCGCCAGCAGAAGGGTGATCAATATGGCGCGGCCTACCATCCTGAATGGCTTGTGGATTTTTGGCTCAGTACTCCGGGGTTGAACATGGTGAATCCACACTATTTGCTGATATTTTTAGCTGCTGTCATTGCTGTTGCCTGGTTTTTGGGAAAGCGGAGGAAGCCTGCCGAGGACATCATTGGTGAGGAAGACCAGTTGTTCAAACACCTTTTACTCAGAAAAAAAATGATCGAAGGGGAGCTGGCCGGTCTCGAAGCTAGGCTGTCAGCTGCGGAAATCACTGAAGAGCACTTTGAAAAACTGAAACTTGATTACCAGAGCCATCTCGCCGAGGTAAACCAAAAACTGAAACAATACACTTAATGAAAGAGTTGGGGACCATGCTGGAACTGAAGAAAATGACCAAAATGCTGGGAGACAAACTCGTTCTAAGGAATATCACCCTTTCATTGGAAAAAGGGGAGATTTTAGCGGTGATTGGCCCGAATGGAGCAGGGAAGAGCACTTTCTTTAAATGCACAGTCGGACTTCTTCAGCCGACGAGCGGGGAAATTTTCCTGGACGGTGAACTGGTTAAGAAAAACTCATCACAGGTAAAACAGCGGATTGGGTTTCTGGGTCATGAATCATTTCTTTATAACAACCTGTCCCCGCTTGAGAATCTCAAATTTTACGGAAAGCTTTACAAGATGAAGAATCTTGAGAGGAAAGCCACTGAACTTTTGAAGGAAGTAGGGCTCTATCTTTTTCGCGATATGCCCATTCGCTCTTTTTCAAGAGGGATGATGCAAAGACTGGCCATCGCCAGAGTGCTGCTTCCCGATCCTGATATCCTTATGCTCGATGAGCCGCACACCGGTCTTGATCAGGAGGCTGTGTCCCTGCTTAATACCATCATTAAAAACAAACGGGACAGCGGGACGTCAATCCTGATTATCTCTCATGATTTTGAGCAGGTGCATGCACTTGCTGACAGGGTGGCCGTGCTGAGGAAAGGAAAGATCGTCTCAACAAGGAGCCTTGGAGAAGGAGTAAGCCTGGCAGAGATGAAAGCCTGGTACGAAGCTGAGGTGAAGAGCTCATGATTTGGATCCTTAGAGATGCGTGGACGATTGCCAGCAAAGATTTGAGCAATGAGATCAAAACAAAACAGACAATCGGGATGATGGTCATCTTCTCCAGTCTCGTTGTCCTGATTTTCAGCTTTGCGTTCGATCCGACAAATAATATGGTGAAAGCGGTCATTCCGGGACTTGTCTGGCTGATTACCGTGTTTTCAGGAATCCTGGGTTTGAACCGATCATTCCTTTCTGAGCACGAAAACGATGCGCTGACAGGACTGCGCTCTGCGCCAATCGACCCTTCCAGTATCTATCTTGGAAAGGTTTTGGCAAACTTTATTCTCGTAATGGCAGTACAGCTTGTCAGCATTCCAGTTTTGTTCTTGCTATTCGACTACAGCTTTTTTGGAAAAATTAGCTGGTTCATCCTTGTGGTCATCATCGGTACTCTTGGTTTCATCATCGTCGGGACCTTCCTGGCTGCGTTATCGGCAAATGCAAGAACAGCGAGATGCTTTTGCCGGTTCTGCTTTTGCCGCTGCTAAGTCCGTTGCTGATCGCCGGGGTCCAGGCAACAAGGATCATTCTTGAAAATGAAGTGATTGCAGATGCATCATCCTGGATCAGGCTGATGGCTGCTTACGATTTATTGTTCCTGGCTGCGTGCTTTTTCTTATTCGAATTTATTATGGAGGGATCTTGATGAAAAAGAATACTGGCATAATCGACCGGCTGCTGCTGTTTACGTTGATACCGACAGTTTTCATCGCACTTTATCTGATTTTTATATGGTCGCCTGCTGAAAGGATAATGGGCGCTTCACAGAAAATATTCTACTTTCATGTGGGCAGTGCTGGGTAGCCTTTTTGGCCTTCGGAGTTGTTGGCTATTACAGTGTGAGGGTGCTGATCAAACCAAGGCTCCAGCATCATATAAATGCCGGAATCTCAGCTGAAATTGGTGTGCTTTTCACGACAATCACACTGATTACCGGGATGATCTGGGGAAAATCAAGCTGGAATACCTGGTGGACATGGGAGCCGCGTCTGGCGACAACATTGATTCTATGGTTCATCTATGTAGCTTATCTTTTCGTCCGTAAGATGGATGGTTCAAATGAAAAAATCGCAAGACTATCAGCTGTTTTTGGCATCATTGGCGCAATCAATGTCCCGATCGTCTTCATGGCAATCCGCTGGTGGAACACGAAGCTGCATCCAGTAGTGTTCGGTGAAGGCAAAAACCAGTCAGGCGGCGGAATTGAACCTGATATGCTCGTCGCGCTGCTGTTCTCTATTTTTACGATTACCGTGCTATACGTGTTCCTGATGCGCAAGGGGATTGAAATTGAAAAAATGAGGCATATCGTCAAAAAGGCAAAGTCAAAAGCAATTGAAAAGCTTGCAGGCTAATTACTAAGGAGGAATTTAAAATGACTTACTTATTCATGGCTTACTCAGTTATCTGGACGTTGATCGCTGGTTATGTAGTGGTGCTTGGCCGCCGCCAGAAGCAGCTGAAGAAAGAGCTTGAACTGCTTGAAGAATGGAACTCAGATTTTTAAAAAAGCGGGTGAATAAAATGGGCAAAAAGATTGTTCCGGTCATTGTCATCGCTGCCGTCATCGGGGTTCTCGGCTTTTTGGTCAGCGGACTGGGAGGGAAAGCATCGGCCCAGCCTGGTGACCAGTCCATCGATTTTGAGCTGCAGGATATTGAAGGCAACACTTATAAACTATCGGATTTTAAAGGCCAGCCAGTGGTCCTTAACTTTTTTGCAACCTGGTGCGCACCGTGCATTGACGAAGCTCCTGAACTGGAAGCATTCGGCAAAGAATATAAGGATGCAAAGCTGCTGATCCTCGCTAAAGGCGAATCGAAAAAACGGATGGAAAAATACATCTCGGAAAGCGGCTCTGAGCTTACGTATCTTTTAGATACAAAAGAGGACATTTCAAAAGATTATAATGTCATTGGCCAGCCTGAGACCATCATCATCGACAGGAACGGCGTCATTGTTGAACGTTTCTCGGGCCCGACAACAAAGGACGATTTAATCAGGATGATCCAGGAGAAAGTTTCACCATAACCTTGGTTAAAGCACATTCGTGTTTTAATAAAGCTGTTTTCGGTTGAGCCTGCGAAAACAGCTTTTAGTAGATTGCGAGAATCCGCTTTAAGGGAGGTGAAAAAGATGCTGAAAAAGCTACTGGGAATAGACAAAAAGATGCTGTTATTCATTGGCGTATTTGCTGGAATCATTGTTTCTGTCGTCACTGTCAAAACGCTTGCCTATACGGATTCACCTGAATTTTGCTCGAGCTGCCATATCATGACAGAGGTCCATGACTCGTTCTCTGATTCCAACCACGCCGGCCTGTCCTGCGGCGACTGCCATTTGCCGCATGATACCATGGTTAATAAATACACCTATAAGCAAAGGCCGGAATGACGCATGTGTATTTCAATACACTGGGCGAGGCTAAAATCCCGAAGGTGCTGCACGCAACGGAAGGTTCTGAAGAAGTCATAAATGAGAACTGCATCAGTTGCCATGAGAATACACTGGACAACGTTTCACATGATGCGAAAGACAGCTGTTCAAGCTGCCACCAGGCAGTGCCGCACGGCAAAGGCTTCAAAACAGAGGATTATTTTAAACCGCCGAAACCAGGCGAGCTTTTAGAAAATAAAGGAGGTACGATGAACAATGGCTAGAAATTACCGCTGGGCATTCTTGCTCCTTGCGGCTGTCATGCTCATCATAACAGGCTGCTCCAGCTCGGAAGAAGAAGCAACTTCCGCAAGTGAGCTGAAAACGGGGCTGAGCAAAGACGAAATCAGCAATGAGGCCTTCAAGAACCTTTTCCCGCTGCAATATGACAGCTACAAGCAAAATGAAAAAATGGAGGATACGAAGTACAGCGGTTCCGTCAAACGGAGCAAGTTCGACCATGATAAGGAACCGTATCTGCCAGTCCTTTTTAACGGCTATGGTTTTGCGACTGAGTACAATGAGGATCGCGGCCATATCTATGCTAATGAGGATGTCCGGGCAATTGCGCGTATCACCGACAAATCAATCGGATCATGCTTAACCTGTAAGTCGACTGCTGTTCCTCACATGATTGAGGAAATGGGAGACGATTACTGGGGCGGAAATTTTAACGAAGATATCTGGCCAAAAGCAGAAGCGATGGGTCATTCACCAATCGGCTGCTCAGACTGCCACGATCCACAGACAATGGATTTGAGGATTACCCGTCCAAGCTTTATCAAGGGAATGGAATCACAGGGAATCGATATGTCCAACCCAACGAAGAATGACATGAGGAACTATGTTTGCGGCCAGTGCCACGTAGAATACTATTTCGCTGCAGATAACGGAGAAGTAACTTATCCTTGGGCAAACGGCTTCGAGCCTGAAGATATGTATGAGTATTATGAGACAACCGCAAAGGGACAAGGATTTGAAAAAGACTGGGTCCACAATGTTTCAGGAACGCCAATGCTAAAAGCACAGCACCCTGACTTTGAGACCCATATAGAAGGCCCTCATGGTGAAGCAGGAGTTACATGTTCAGACTGTCACATGCCATATGACAGGGTAGACGGGAAAAAGAAAATCAGCTCACACTGGTGGACGTCACCGCTTAAGACAATGGACCAGTCATGCGCAACCTGCCATACCAACAGGGATATGGAAGAGCTGAAAGAACGTGTAATCGGTATCCAGGATAAACATATGGAAGCACTTCATAAGGCCGAGGATATATCGATCACCTCACACTATTACGTGAATAAGATGATTACTTCTGGCGTAAGTGAGGAGAAAATCAAGCAGGCTCAGGAGCGTATCAGAAAAGGACAATGGTTCTGGGATATGGTTGCAGCAGAAAGTGCGGCAGGATTCCATAATCCGCAAGGTGCAATGGATTCATTGAGGGTATCGATTGAAGAGTCAAATGAGGCAATCAATCTCGCCATCGAGGAATTGACCAAGAAAGGCGTAAATCTTGAAGAGGTCAAAGAAGAGATTGAAAAAGTGAAGAAGGCTGTTTACGACGAAAAAGATAACTTCAAGAAGAAAGAAAAAGCAGTGAACAGTTACTTCCCAGCACAACAGCCAGCTCCAAAAAAATAGAGAATAGTAAATTTAGAGAAAAGATAAATACGAAAACACTGTGCAAATGGTATTTTGTACGGTGTTTTCTTTAGTTTTGCAGAAAAGTGGGAGAGTGTCAATAATCCCGGATTCATATTTAAAAAATACTGCAAACTTTTGATGGTTCAGAGTGCGTAATTCAGCGAAAAATCCCCGTCATTCCATGATCTAAAATTCTGCGTCCTTTTTCCAATTTAACTTCAAATAAATAGAAAATTTCAACTTCAAATTCTGTATAAATTCCTATTGCAACCAATTGTGAAAAGCTCTAGAATTACTTTGGTATTCGAAATTAATTTAGTGAAAGAAGGCGTTGAATGATGCCTAGAGCCTTGTGGCTTTTAATTATCGGGATGGCAGTCAATGTTACTGGATCTTCGTTTTTATGGCCTCTGAACACCATTTATATACATGAACACCTCGGCAAATCGTTGTCTGTTGCCGGAATCATTCTGATGCTAAACTCAGCTGCCAGCGTCATTGGCAATCTTTTTGGCGGCAGTCTTTTTGATAAAATCGGCGGTTACAAGTCTATTATTCTAGGAATCAGCATTACCATCATGGCACTGCTTGGCTTGACCTTATGGCCTGGCTGGCCGCAGTATATTTTCTTCCTGACTTTGGTTGGTTTTGGGTCCGGCATCGTCTTTCCAGCGATGTACGCAATGGCGGGTTCGGTCTGGAAGGAAGGCGGCCGTAAAGCGTTTAACGCGATTTACGTGGCACAGAACCTCGGAGTGGCAGTTGGAGCTGCGCTTGGCGGGCTAGTCGCATCATATTCATTCCAGCTGATTTTCATGGCGAACGCCGCCATGTACCTGATTTTTATGTTGATTGCTATTTTCGGCTATCGCAGCATCGACACCCGGGCAGCGAAGCAAACAAGCATCATCCAGGAAAACGGCGCCATCAAAAGCCATACCAAGCTGTACGCCCTGCTCATCCTTGCTGTTGGCTACTTGCTTTGCTGGGTTGGTTACGTACAGTGGCAAACAACGATCGCAGCTTATACTCAGAAATTGAACATTTCTCTGAACCAGTATAGTATCCTTTGGACAATAAACGGTGCATTGATCGTACTAGGCCAGCCAGTTGTAAACAGGCTGATCAAGCCGTTCCAGAATAAACTGAAATTGCAAATCATCATTGGCATGGTCATCTTCATGGTTTCCTATGCAGTAGTTGCAGGAGCTTCAGCATTCTCAGGCTTCGTTGCTGGTATGGTAATCCTGACGATTGGGGAGATGCTGATCTGGCCGGCCGTTCCGACAATCGCAAATGAACTGGCGCCAAAAGGCCGGGAAGGCTTTTACCAGGGAATCGTCAACAGCACCGCAACTGGCGGAAGGATGATCGGCCCGCTGATGGGAGGAATCCTTGTCGACCTATACGGTATGCCAATGCTATTCGCGATTTTGATTGCGCTCATGTTTATCGGGATCTTCACTACCGTAATTTACGACCGGAAATTAAAGGCGGCTCACAACGTGGCTGCCCAAGCATAAAAAAATAATATGGAGCTGGGCTTAGATGCCTGGCTCCTCTTTTAGTTGGTCACAATTTATGCATTTTTCTCGATAAAAAATGCATATTTTACATCTAATATAGGACTGTGAGTTTATGATATAATCATACTTTGAGAGACAAGGGGGTGAATGGGTTGAAATTTAAGATCCTCGGAATTGCGTTTTTGGCTGCCGGTTTATTAACTGCCTGTAATGGCGGGGAAGAATCTGCTGAACCTGAAAAACAACAAGAAAACATCAAGGAATTGGTGAGTGATTACAGCACGGGCAAAATTAAGGGCCACAATGCTTCCATCACCTCACAAGAGCTGACAATTGCTGATAGTGAAGGGGACAAGCAAGTCTACGACATTTCGGAAGAAGACTTCTTCGTCTCAATCGCGCCTTACGAAAATCAAACCCATCCTTGAACGAATCATAGCTTGACAGGTTGTCAAGGTGAACTGGTTGAAAAAGAGTTTGATGTATATATTGAAGATGAGGATGGAACGTGATCGTTGATGAGAAAATGACATCCCACCAGAATGGTTTCATCGATTTGTGGCTCCCACGTGATCAAAAGTTCAAAACAAAGATTGACTATAACGGTAAAACTGTAGAATCAGAAATATCCACTTTTGAGAATGACGCCACTTGCAATACAACAATGCAGCTAATGTAGACTAAAGCACCTATTTTCAGGTGCTTTTTTTTATGCGTGTTATTGTTTTCAGAAAAATGTGATAAAATCAAAAGAAAAACCAGGTGACGGATTATGAATACGAAACTTTTACATATTCCTGCAGACATTATTGAAACCATTGTTGAGAATGCCTTCGAATGGCTTGTTGTGGTTGATCGAGAAGGAAGGATCATCTATATCAATCATAATTATTGTGAATTCCTTGAAGTCAATCGTGAAGAAACAATTGGCAGGCATGTGACCGAAGTGATCGAGAATACCAGGATGCATATTGTGGCCCAGACAGGAAAAGAGGAGCTGGCTGACTTGCAATTTATCAAGGGCAACTACATGATTGCCAACCGGGTGCCTATTATTAAAAATGGCGAGGTAATCGCTGCCTTTGGAACGGTATTTTTCAGGGATACTCAGGAATGGATGAAAATGGACAGCCATGTAAAAAGCCTGCTGACCAGGATGCAGCCATACATCCAGAAAATTGATTCAGGCGTGAAATATACACTTGATGACATCCTCGGCGAGTCGCAGCAGATTATCAGTTAAAAGAAAAAGTGAAAATGGTATCCAATAGTGATATTTCAATTCTGATCAGGGGAGAAAGCGGAACAGGGAAGGAATTGTTCGCTCACAGCATTCACCAGCTGAGCAGCCGGAGCAAGAAGCCGTTCATCAAGGTGAACTGCGGCGCAATCCCGGAAAATCTGCTGGAATCTGAGCTGTTTGGCTATGAAGAAGGAGCTTTTACAGGCGCGAAAAAAGGCGGGAAAAAGGGGAAATTCCAGCTGGCTAATGGCGGTACCTCTTCCTGGATGAAATCGGGGACATGCCGCTAAGCATGCAGGTGAAGCTTTTGCGTGCCCTGCAGGATGGGGAGATAGAACCGATTGGGTCGACGAAGTCGATTTCGGTTGATGTCCGGATAATCGCAGCCACAAACAGGCCGCTTGAGAACATGATTGAAGAGAAGCGATTCAGGGAGGATCTTTTTTACCGGATCAATGTCGTTCCTTTCAGCGTTCCGCCATTAAGGGAGCGCGCTGAGGACTTAACACTGCTGATCGCCTATTTTATCGGCAAGGTCACGAATCGGTTAGGCAAGCGGATTGCCGGGATTGAAAAGAACGTTATGGAAATTCTTCAATCATACAGCTGGCCGGGTAATATCCGTGAATTGGAAAATGTCATCGAAGCGGCAGTCCATTTGACAAAAGGAGAACAGGTTACTCTGGATTCCTTGCCTGATTATCTGCAAACACAGACAGCCATGTATCGATTCAATAATAAGAAGCTTAAGGATATTATGGAAGAAACAGAAAAATGGGTACTGATGCAAAGCCTTGAAAGGAATAAAGATGACAAAGTCCTTGTGGGAAGAGAGTTGGGGATCAGCAGGTCAACACTTTATGAAAAACTTAATAAGTATGGTCTCTTATAGTCCGGAAATTCGGAATGATGTCCGAGTTTTCGGACTTTCTTTTTTCTATCAATATTTAAATATGTTTTCACTGTATGAATGGTAATTAATCAACCGGAACGGGACAGGTTAAATCTATTAAGTAATAGTAATGGAAGTTTGTTAGAGTCCGGAATTCCGATTTAAATGACTGAAAATTAAGAATAAATCCTGATTCTCCTTGCCTGAAAAGTTGGCACGATAGTTGCAATAAGATAATACAGCAATTTTATTCAATATTTTTGTAAGCGTTGTCATCTCGTTAGGCAAGGAGGGCAGTGTTCGGTTGGTTTTATTTTAAAAAAACAAGGGGGAAAAAGAATGCTGAGTATGATTGGATTGATTGGTGGTTTGGCTTTATTGATTTATTTGACGATGAGGGGAATGAACCTGCTGATTGTCGGGCCGATTTCTGCGTTGTTTGTTGCTGTGTTCAGTGGGATGCCACTGTTTCCGCAGCTCGTTGAAGAAGGTGCTGCCAACTTTGTCGGCAACTATATGTCTGGTTTTTCTGGATTCGTTACAGCATGGTACATGATGTTCCTGCTTGGGGCGATCTTTGGAAAGGTAATGGAGGATAGCGGTGCGGCTGACAGTGTGTCTGAGTTCATCGTTGACAAATTGGGGATGAAGTTTGCCGTTCTTGCGATCGTTGCAGCCTGTGCCGTGCTGACATATGGCGGCGTAAGCTTGTTTGTCGTAGCATTTTCGGTTTATCCAATGGCATTGAGCTTGTTCAGGCAGGCGAATTTGCCAAGGCGTTTTATTCCGGCTGCATTGGCTTTCGGATCGGTTACCTTTACGATGACTTCTGCCGGTTCTCCGGAAATCCAGAACTGGATTCCCATTCAATTCCTGGATACTTCGCCGGTTGCAGGCTGGGAGGTCAGTGCCATCGTTGCCGTGTTCATGATGATTTTTGGGTACTGGTGGCTGAAACGAATGATCACAAAGGCCGTTGCAAAAGGGGAGAAATTCGAAGCTCGGAAGACTGATCCAATGATGGAAAAGCGAGACCTGCCTCATCCTCTTATGGGTCTGATTCCTTTAGTTGTGGTATTGGTGATTTCATTCATTTTCCATGATTCATTGAAACAATCAGCGTTGATCATTGCTCTCCTTGGTGGAGTTGTATCTGCCTATCTATTAAATCGCAAGTATTTCAAAAATTTCTGGGAAGCCCTTTCTGAAGGGACTATGGGCGCCTTGATTGCAATTGGTAACACAGCTGCGGTTGTTGGATTCGGCGGTGTCGCAAAAGCAGTGCCGGCTTTCCAGACGGCGGTTGATGCGATGACGAATATTCCTGGAAGCCCGTTGATTGGTGCAGCGATTGCTGTCAGTGTCATTGCTGGTATGACTGGCTCGGCATCCGGGGGTCAGGCAATTGCGCTTCCATTGCTCGCTCCACATTACATGGATATGGGAGTCAATCCGGAAGCGCTGCACAGGGTAGCGGCAATCTCCTCCGGGGCGCTTGATTCACTGCCGCATAATGGTTACGTAGTAACGACTGTCCGGGCAATCTGTGGCGAGTCCCATCAGGATGCGTACAATCCAGTTGCTGCTGTGACTGTCATTGTTCCGTTGATTGGTGTGGCAATTGCGATTGTTCTATTCTCTCTAGGATTAGGCATTTAATGAAGGCTCTTTTCTCAAACTTTGTTGCTATTGACTACAAAATAGGATCGTATTACCTAAGTTTCTTTACAAAATTAACGCTTATTATGAGAAAAGAGCTTGCAAACTTAGTACCGACATACAAAAGGACTTTTTATCACGTTAAAATCGGCTTTAGGATTTTAACAACAATCTTTACGGAAACCGCCTTAAAGAAAGGAGATTCTCAATGGTAAAAGATAAAGTCGTGATGATTACCGGTGCCGCCCAGGGAATCGGGTATGAGATTGGCAAAAGTTTTGCTGAGCAGGGCGCGAAGGTGTTTTTGACAGATTTACAGGAAGAAGCTGTGGAGAAGGCAGCTGCCAGTCTGCGTGAATCTGGGCATGAATCCGCTGGTTTGAAATGTGATGTTACCAGCGAAAAAGACATTGAGGAGGCAGTTGCAAAATGCATTGAGCACTTTGGTACTGTCGATGTTCTCATTAATAATGCGGGCTTGCAATATGTCTCCATGATCGAAGATTTCCCGACGGAAAAATTCGAACTGTTGATAAAAGTAATGCTTACTGCACCATTTATGGCCTTGAAGCATGTGCTGCCGATCATGAAAAAACAGGGTTCTGGCCGGGTGATCAACATGGCGTCCATCAATGGGCTTGTCGGTTTTGCAGGTAAAGCAGCTTACAACAGTGCCAAGCATGGGGTCATTGGATTGACAAAGGTTGCAGCCCTCGAAACCGCGGAGCACGGAATCACCGTAAACGCGGTCTGCCCTGGGTATGTCGACACACCGCTTGTGCGCAACCAGCTTTCCAGTCTTGCCGAAACAAGGAATGTTCCAATTGAGAAAGTACTCGAAGAAGTCATTTTTCCGCTCGTGCCGCAAAAACGCCTGCTGGCTGTCGAGGAAATCGCCAGTTATGTTATGTTCCTCGCCAGTGATGCAGCCAAAGGCATCACAGGCCAGGCGGCAGTGATTGATGGAGGGTATACAATTCAATAGATTAGGAGCCGGTCCCATTTTTTATGAGGGAGCCGGCTTGTTTTTTTGAATAGGTCATTTAAAAAAATCTTTGGGCGGGGAGTATGTTTTGTTTTTCTTTGATCCGGACGGGGTAAGGTTAGTTGATTTCAATATATGAGTGGCAAGATCAACAGAATCAATTTCTAAAACTCGCGAAGCTGTTGATTGTTAATGGAAAAACCATTTAGCAGAAAAAAATCTTTAATAGCTGAAATATGTGCTGTTTTTGAAAGGTGGCCGCAGGAGGAACATAGCCAATTTCCATGAATCCTTTTCATCCCAAATCCTTGACATTCAGGGCATTGGATTCCTTTCGTTAATTCATTAAGCGGGAGATTCAATACCTTTGGATCAACGATTAGTGGCTGATGGGATTTTATTAATTTATGTGCAATCTTCTTTAAGTCTTTCATTGTGAGAGTTTCGGATTTGAATTTCAATTTCATATCCTCAATTTTATAAAGTGCTCGCGCATTACGGCAAACTCTATAGAATACTTCCGGGGACTTGTTTGAGTTTTTGATGGTTGTTTGTGCGCTGCTGATGGTGACGAAATACTCTATAGGTGGGAAGGAAAAGGAATTGTTTTTCAGCCAGGTGGTTAAGTTTGAGGTTTGAATCTTCGCCTGTAAAATGGGGTTCCCATAAGTATCTTGTTTCCCATCAATAGTTCTGATTAATTGATCAAATGTTAAATCAATGTCAATTTCGCCAGCATAGTTTTTGGATTCGAAATTAATAAAAAATGAAGGGGAAAGAAGAAGGGTATCGATTTGAAAGTGGGTTTCTAAATGAGGAAGCCTCAAGGCTTGGAGTAGGATATATTCCTTTTCCGGAAGTTGTGCTAGATAATAATCCAAATCAACTTCCCCTTTGTATCCCGCCTTCAATTTCATCAATTTTGTCTGGAATTCTTTTTTACGGTGGTGATTAACGGGTAGCCTTTTCACAACAGCTTCATAAATAAGAATTTTCAGTGGGATTGTCCTTTTTTTAAGTATCAAGTGCATCACTCCTTTTCATCTGACACAGATATTACCTCTTTTTTTGAAAGATTACAGTGAGAAACCTCTCTCATCGTAAAAAAATTATTAAAACTCTTATAAATAGTTGTTTTATTCGCAAATAAGGTTTATTTAATCGCAAATAAATACATTTGTTCGCAAAAAAAGAAATTTATTCGCAAAAAGTAATGCTTTATTCGCGAACTGGAAATTCACCGCGTTTTTTACCAATTTTGTGACCAAATCTACGATCATAATCCCACACCAAACAAAAGATACAGACATAAACTACTCTCCATAATCATTTATTCCATCCCCGCTTGCATATGGGAGGGAATTTTATTACAATATCTCTATATTCATAATGAAAGACTTCGACAAGGAGTAGTAGTGGTGTAAAGCCTGATGTAGAGAGCTGGCGGTTGGTGCAAGCCAGACGGTCCATCATGAACTCGCCTTTGAGTCGCATACGTGAAACACAAGTAGCGTTTGCCGTTTTCCGCGTTAAGGATGAATGAAGCGAGTGTTACACACTAATTTGGGTGGTACCGCGGGAGATCATACATAACCTCTCGTCCCTTTTACAGGGGCGGGAGTTTTTTATTTTTCTGGAGTCATTGACTGGGCAGCTAGTCCAATAAGGTCGCTGGAACAAGCCTCATCCGCTAAAAATAAATCGAAACAAAACAGGAGGACATTGACGATGAGTTTTAACCATCAGGAAATCGAGAAAAAATGGCAATCGCATTGGGAACAGAACAAAACGTTCAAAACAACTGAAGATAAAGGGAAAGAGAAATTCTATGCGCTTGATATGTTCCCGTATCCATCTGGTGCCGGCCTTCACGTGGGCCACCCGGAAGGTTACACAGCGACTGACATCCTTTCACGCATGAAAAGGATGCAGGGCTTCAACGTCCTTCATCCAATGGGCTGGGATGCTTTCGGCCTTCCTGCTGAGCAGTATGCACTGGATACAGGGAATGACCCAGCAGAGTTCACGGAGCAAAACATCAACACGTTCCGTCGCCAGATCAAGGCATTAGGCTTTTCATATGACTGGGATCGCGAAGTCAATACGACTGACCCTGAATACTACAAGTGGACGCAATGGATTTTCTTAAAACTTTATGAAAATGGCCTTGCATACATTGATGAAGTTGCGGTTAACTGGTGCCCGGCACTTGGAACTGTTTTAGCAAATGAAGAAGTAATCGACGGTAAAAGTGAGCGCGGCGGACACCCAGTTGAGCGCCGTCCGATGAGACAGTGGATGCTTAAGATCACTGCCTATGCAGATCGCCTTCTTGAGGATCTGGATTTGCTTGACTGGCCGGAAAGCCTGAAGGATATGCAGCGCAACTGGATCGGCCGCTCAGAAGGTGCAGAAATCACCTTCAACATCGAAGGACATGAAGGAACGTTTACCGTATTCACGACGCGTCCGGATACATTGTTCGGCGCAACTTATGCAGTATTGGCACCAGAGCATCAATTAGTAGATAAAATCACTACTTCAGAACAGCGCGCAGCAATCGATAAATATATCGATGAAATCAAGAGCAAGAGCGACCTTGAGCGTACAGACCTAGCCAAGGACAAAACGGGCGTCTTCACTGGCGCTTATGCTATCAACCCAGCAAACGGCGAAAAAATGCCAATCTGGATCGCTGACTATGTTCTTGCATCCTACGGTACAGGAGCGATCATGGCGGTACCTGGCCATGACGAGCGCGACTACGAGTTCGCTAAAAAATTCAATCTAGAAATCAGAGAAGTCGTTGCAGGCGGAGACATCGAAAAAGAAGCTTACACTGGCGACGGCGAGCACATCAACTCCGAATTCCTTAACGGCATGGGCAAGGAAGAGGCAATCAATAAGATGATTGCGTGGATTGAGGAAAAAGGAATTGGAACGAAGAAGGTCACTTACCGCCTACGTGACTGGTTGTTCAGCCGCCAGCGCTACTGGGGTGAGCCGATTCCAATCATCCACTGGGAAGATGGCACAATGTCCGCTGTACCTGAGGATCAGCTTCCGCTTGTCTTGCCAAAAACAACTGAAATCAAGCCATCAGGCACAGGTGAATCTCCGCTTGCCAATATCGATGACTGGGTGAACGTTGTTGACCCTGAGACAGGCAAAAAAGGCCGCCGTGAAACGAATACGATGCCGCAATGGGCTGGCAGCTGCTGGTACTATCTGCGTTATATCGATCCGAAAAACGACCAGGCACTGGCCGATGAGGAAAAATTAAAGCAGTGGCTTCCGGTTGATATCTATATCGGTGGAGCGGAGCACGCGGTACTTCACTTGCTTTATGCTCGTTTCTGGCACAAGGTCCTTTACGATGTAGGAGTTGTCCACACGAAGGAGCCTTTCCAAAAGCTTTTCAACCAGGGTATGATTCTTGGTGAAAACAACGAAAAAATGAGTAAATCAAAAGGCAATGTCGTCAACCCGGATGAGATCGTTGAGAGCCATGGAGCAGATACGCTGCGTCTTTATGAAATGTTCATGGGACCGCTTGAAGCATCCATCGCATGGTCTACAAATGGTCTGGACGGATCACGCCGTTTCTTAGACCGCATCTGGCGTCTGCTTGTCAATGAAAACGGCAGCTTGAGCGAGAAAATCAAGGATGTTGAAAGCACGAACCTTGAGAAGGTCTATCATCAGACAGTGAAGAAGGTAACTGAAGACTATGAAGGACTTCGCTTCAACACAGCGATTTCACAAATGATGGTCTTCATCAATGAAGCATATAAAGCGGAAGAGCTTCCAAAAGCATACGTTGAAGGCTTTGTAAAAATGCTGGCGCCGATCACTCCGCATATTGCAGAAGAGCTTTGGGCTAAGCTTGGCCACAGTGAGTCAATCACATATGCAGCATGGCCGGCATATGATGAAGCCAAGCTAGTCGACGACGAAGTTGAAATCGTTGTCCAGGTAAACGGTAAAATCAAAGCGAAAATGATGGTACCCGCAGACGCAAACAGAGAAACTCTTGAACAAATCGCGATGGGCGATGTTGCTGTCAAAGAACAAATCGACGGAAAGACAATTCGTAAGGTAATTGCAGTACCAGGAAAGCTGGTTAACATAGTCGCAAACTAAAATTTTCTTGAAAGGGTCGTTTATTGACGGCCCTTCTATTTTTTTTACAAAAATACCCCATTGGGTTTTTTCTTTGTAATCTAAAAAGAGTTTTTATATAATAAATAGGGGAAAATACATTAAGGTATTGTATCCTTTAAATAGGAATAATTTTACTGAATATTGGAGGAAATGATTAATGAATAAAGTTGAAACAATCACACCTGAAGAACTTCAAAAGAAGCTGGAAGCTGGCGAAAAGCCAGAAATGGTTGACGTTCGTGAGCATGACGAAGTTGAGTCAGGAATGATTCCTGGAGCTAAGCACGTGCCGATGGGCGAAATTCCTGAAAGACTGAACGAATTTGACAAAGACAAAGAATACATCTTCATCTGCCGTTCAAGCGCGCGCAGCGGCAACGTCTGCCACTATATGAACGAGCAAGGCTTCAAAGTCCGTAACATGGTTGGCGGCATGATGAGCTGGGGCGGAGAAACAAAGCGTCCATAATTATAAAATTCTGAAAATATGGCCAGAATGGATGTAAAAAAGGAAGGATGACTTCCCTTGATCCAGGTCAGAGTATTTGATCATGAACATGAAAAAGATCTTGAACAGGAATTGAACCGATTTCTTGAAAAACTCGACGAAAAAAAGCTTTTGGACATTAAATACAATGTCGCGGTCATTCCCGAAGAAGAGGATGAAGAACAGATTTACTGTTTTTCAGCAATGGTTGTGTACAGAGCCTGAGTGAATTCACTCGGGCTCTGTTTGTATTTAGGGATGACTTACAGATAAAATTGTCGGTCATCAAGCCCATGACGGACAGAAATAGACGGGAAGCTAGTAAAAGTGTCCGTCATCAAGGCCATGACGGACAGAAATTGGCAGGAAACGAGCAAAAGTGTCCGTCATCAAGTCTATGACGGACAGAAATAGACGGGAAGCCAGAAAAAGTGTCCGTCATTAAGGTCATGACGGACACTAAGTCATCTAATCTATTTCTGCAGCGCGTATTTTCCAGCATTAGTACCAGCAAGCCGGCCGGTAACAAGTGCGGAGGTAATATTGTAGCCTCCTGTATATCCATGGATGTCGAGGATTTCCCCGCAAAAGTAAAGTCCTTCTGCTTTCTTGGATGCCATTGTCTGCGGCTCGACTTCTTTAACCGAAACGCCGCCTCCGGTGACAAATGCTTTATCAAGCGGCAGGGTGCCGTTCACTTTGAACTCGAATTGCTTGACTGATTTGGCGAAGCTTCTTATTTTTTCATGGCCTAGCTGTCCGCCCTGCATCGCCGGGTCAATCTCATTCAGCTCAAGCAGGAACAGTAGATACCGTTCTGGCAGGAGACCCTTCAATAAATTCTTCACCGCTTTTTTTGGCTCGGCTTTGATCAGTTTATTGATTTCCTGGAACAATTCTTCCTCTTTCATATCAGGAAGGGCGTCCAGGGACATGACGACTTCTTTCAGATTCCACTTTTGCATCGCTTTGACGACGAACTGGCTGCAGCGGAGAACTGCTGGGCCGCTGATGCCAAAGTGTGTGAAGATCATATCCATTTTATGAGTGATCAGCGCTTTTCCTTTTGGGTTAAGGACGCTTAGCCCAATTCCCCTTAACGAAAGTCCCTGCAGAACTTTTTCTTTTGCAAAAGGTTCAGAGGACGTCAATGGAACTTCAGTCGGGAACAGAGTTGTGATCGTGTGGCCTGCTTTTTCCGCCCAGGCATACCCATCTCCGGTGGAGCCTGTATGAGGCACTGATTTTCCGCCGACGGCAATGATGACACTGTCCGCATAAATCAATTCACCATTTTTCAATTCTACAGATTCAGCCTTGCCATCTTTGTAGTGGACATCGGCAACAGGGGTGTTCGTCTTGATTTCCACTTTCAAATCTTTAAGCTTTGATAAAAGAGCGTCAACAACTGATTGAGCTTTATCCGTGACCGGGAACATCCGGCCATGATCCTCTTCTTTTAGCTGTATTCCTAGCCCTTCGAAAAATGAAATGATATCTTCATTGCTAAAAATCGACAGTGCACTGTATAAAAACCGCCCATTTCCGGGTATATGTTTAATGATTTCATCTACTGGCAGCCGGTTGGTCACATTGCAGCGGCCGCCTCCCGAGATTGCCAGCTTTCGGCCTAGCTTGTCTCCTTTGTCGATCAGCAGCACTTTTGCGCCCTGCTCACCAGCAGCAATCGCGGCCATCAAGCCAGACGGACCGCCTCCAAGGACGATTACATCATATTTCATTGCTTCACCAACTTTTCGTTTCACTTTTTAAATGCATTTTGCACTTTCATTATTATAATCTATCTCATCATTAAAAACATTGCCTTGAATTAGGTTCTTTAAACGGATTACAGCCCGGAAAACTGGCAGTCATGCTCGAGAAGGAGTAAACTAGGGAATGCAGGAAATTTGTGCAGCAAGGATGCAGGAAATTTTTTCATCCCTTGATAAATATCATAGTGTCTGATTGTGTTTATGGTAAAATACAAGTTTGTAATCTGTTTTTAATTTATAGATTGAAAAGTAGGGATTTTATGTCATCAAAGCTTTTAAGAGGGACGTTCATATTGACGCTTGGCACGATTTTGTCTAAAGTGCTGGGACTGTTTTATATTATCCCTTTTTATGCGATTATCGATAAATACGACGGTACTTTATTCTTATTCATATATTCCTTATACGATTTTTATTAGCGTGGCAACTGCGGGGGTGCCGCTTGCAGTCTCTAAATTCATCGCTAAGTATAATGCGCTTGGGGAATATGCTGTCGGCAGGAAACTGTTTAAATCGGGTGTCATCGTCATGCTTGCTACAGGCTTCATTTCCTTCTTGATCATGTATTTTACAGCACCGGGTCTCGCGGACATAGTCATTTCCAGCAGTGATGATGATGATGTCGTCATCAGCGCACAGGATGCTACAACTGTTATACGTGCTGTCAGTTTTGCCTTGATTGTTGTTCCATTCATGAGCTTGATCAGAGGTTTCTTCCAGGGGCATCAATCGATGGGGCCATCAGCTGTATCGCAAGTTGTTGAGCAGATCGTCAGGATTGTCTTTTTGCTGTCGGGTGCATATATTGTCCTTTACATCATGAAGGGAAGTATGGTTTCAGCCGTCAGCGTTGCGACCTTTGCAGCCTTTATTGGGGCACTTGGAAGTTTAGGTGTACTTGGATGGTACTGGTTCAAACGTAAACCTCACCTCGATGAGTTGCTTAAAGAAGACAAGGGGACAATGGATGTCTCCTTAAAAGAAATATATAAGGAAATCTTAATCTATGCAGCACCATTTGTTTTTGTTGGGATCGCCAATCCATTATTCCAGTTCATTGATATGCTGACATTTGAGAGGGCAATGCGTGCTGCTGGCGTAGTCCATAAAGAAGCCCAGGCAGCTTTTGGTGTACTGAATTTCCAGACGCATAAGCTGGTAATTATTCCGGTTTCATTGGCTACTGCATTTTCTTTAACACTGGTTCCAAGCATTACAAAAGCCTTCACTGATAATGACCGAAAAGGAATGCGGCGCCAGCTGGACCAAACCTTCCAGGTACTTATGTATCTGACTGTGCCTGCAGCGTTGGGGATTTCTCTGCTGGCACAGCCAATGTTCACCGTTTTCTTTGAGAATGATCCTTTAGGAACCGAAGTACTGAGAACCTACGCACCAGTAGCCATCCTTTTCGCGCTCTTCTCCGTCACCGCTGCCATCCTCCAGGGGATCAACGAGCAGCGATTCACGATTTTGAGTTTGCTGACGGGATTATTGGTGAAGCTAACCTTTAACATCCCATTGATCAAGCTTTTTGAAACACAGGGGGCGGTAATGTCAACTGCTTTAGGCTATATAGCAGCAATCATAATTAACTTGCTTGTGATTAAAAAGTTCGCTAGATACCCAATGGGCTTTGTGACGAGAAGAATCATCCTGATTTTGATTTTCTCAGGTTTGATGGCAGGCGTTACGATGGCTTTCTATGAAGTGCTTGTTGAATTCCTTTCACCTGCTGCGAAGTTCCAGTCGATTGTCATCATCGGAATCTCTGCGCTTGTCGGAGCTGGTGTTTACTTCTACCTGGGACTCCGGACAAAGCTGGTGGACAGGCTCTTCGGAGACAGGGTGACCAAGCTCAAGCAAAAATTAAGGCTGCCTGTATAAAAGAAAATGGCCTTCTGACATGAGGGCCATTTTTGCTGACTAGTAATAAAAATGCTGGTCTTCTTGCCTTAAGCCAAGGCGCCGCTCAATCCTGTCGACCCTGCGCTCAAGCCGGTCCAACTGATTGTTCAATCTTTGAATCTGACGTTCAAGGCGATCCAACTGTCCGCCGCCGGGATAGCCGCCGCCAGGGTATCCTCACCGGGGAATCCGCCGCCTCCGCCTGGCAGACCGGGGATTGGGATGTACAAGCCTTGCCCTTGTTGTCGATGGTTCATTCAGGTCATCTCCTCATAATCTGATTTAAACTATGATATTAGTCTATGTAAGGCGGCACGAAATGGAATGGGCACCTGCCCATATGAATAAATGGAGGTATACGATGAGAATCGATAAAGTGCTTTCCAACCTTGGGTATGGAAGCAGGAAAGACGTGAAGAAACTTTTAAAAGATGGCGCTGTAAAAGTTAATAATGAAATTGTCAAAGATGCAAAGCACCATGTGGATCCTGAGAATGATTCAATTACTTTAAACGGTGAAGAAATTCATTATAGAGAATTTATTTATTTAATGATGAACAAGCCGCCTGGCGTCATTTCAGCGACGGAGGACAACCTTGATGAGACGGTCATTGACCTGCTTGAGATCGAAGATCAGGTATTTGAGCCATTCCCGGTAGGCAGGCTGGATAAGGATACGGAGGGCCTGCTGCTGATCACCAATGATGGCCGGCTTTCCCACAAGCTTTTATCGCCAAAAAAACATGTGCCAAAAACGTATTTCGCGGTTATTGAGGGAGAAGTGACGGAAGATGATATCGAAGCATTCAAAGAAGGCGTCACCCTGGATGATGGTTATGAAACAAAGCCAGGGGACCTCGTTATTTTAAAATCCGGCTTAACTTCTGATATTGAACTGACGATCACCGAAGGAAAATTCCATCAGGTGAAGCGGATGTTCGAAGCAGTGGGAAAAAGGGTCATTTACCTGAAACGGTTATCGATGGGGCCGCTGAAGCTCGATGAAACACTGGAGCTCGGGGAATACAGGGAGCTGACAGACGAAGAAGTGGAAATGCTGCAAACCTATGAAGTATAAAAATCGCCAAATTGCTTTGGCGATTTTTTCTATTACTAAGATGACATCTTTACCTTTTTCTGGGTCGTTGTCCATTTACCTCGCTCGGACTTTTCACTAAGTCGTTATAAGCCAGGACATTCAAATCCCTCTGGATGGTTCGAGGAGTAATTCCGAATTCCTCTACAAGATCTTGAGTTGTGACAGTGCCATTCTGACATATATACATGTAGATGGATTTGATGCGGTTTATCATCCGGTTAGTTGAAGGTTTCAAACAACCACTCCCTATCCTTTTTTAAACCCCTTTGTCATATTCCTGCAACCGACTATTGATTGAAGACGAATCCTCAAGTATGTAGTTTTCTTCTTTCCAGACAGCTCCTTTTGCGTCCATTTTAAAAGGCAGTTTTAAGATGTCTTACCTTTTGGACTATTTTACACTTTAATAAAATATAATTCCAGATTATTTACTGTTTTTTATGAAAAATTAATAATTTACTGAGAACGTACCCCCTTCATAATGGTTTATATACTTAACAATATGGTGTTAAACAGGTTAAATATGACAGTTATTAGAAAATTACAAAAACACATCAGACTGTAATTTAAATTTTACCCAGAGTTTACGAAAAGAGGTTATAAGGAGTAAAATAATATTCAAGTTTTCAAATGGGGATTTAGAGTACAATAAGAAAATCTTCTCGCTTAAGTGTTCCTGAAAAGGGAATAACACCTTTATACATATAAAAGTAAATTGGGAGGTTTGAATGGATGACTTCAATCAATTGGACACAAGAAGTAGAAAAGAGACAGGCAGATTTGATTAAAGACGCTCAGGAGCTCCTGAGAATCAAAAGTGTTCTTGACGAAGAAAATGCGTCTCCGGAGGCACCGCTTGGTGAAGGGGTAAAGGAAGCTTTGGACTTTTTGCTTCAGTTAGGTGAAAAGGATGGCTTCACTCCAAAGAATGTCGGCAATCTTGCCGGGCATCTGGAGTTCGGGCAAGGAGACGAAATTGTCGGTGTTCTTTGCCATGTCGATGTTGTACCTGAGGGGGATGGCTGGACAAGTGACCCATACGGTGCGGAAATTCGTGATGGTAAAATCTACGCACGTGGCGCGATCGATGACAAAGGGCCCACGATGGCAGCATATTATGCAATGAAAATAGTTAAAGAATTAGGCTTGCCTCTGAACAAGCGAGTCAGGATGATCATAGGTACGGATGAGGAAAGCGAATGGCGCTGTGTTGACCATTATTTCGAACATGAAGAAATGCCAGCGATGGCTTTGCGCCAGATGCTGACTTCCCAATCATTTACGCGGAAAAAGGGATCGCTGATTATGATTTGGTATCAAAGGCAGACGGTATTGCAAAAGAAGACTTCGATGCTGAAGTAATCGAATTTTCATCAGGACGCCGCTATAATATGGTACCTGATTTTGCGAAGGTAGAATTGGTCGTTCAGCAAGGACAAACGGATGTTGTCCAGCGTTTTGAGGAATTCAAAAGGAACAATGAGTTAGATGGCAAGGCAGTAGTGGAAAGCGGTAAGCTGATCCTTGAGCTTGAAGGTGTTTCAGCACATGGCATGGAGCCAGACAATGGCAAAAATGCAGGCCTATATATGGCAGGATTCCTGTCTGAATTGAATCTTGATGGAAACAGTGAAAAGTTCTTTCAGTTTGTCGCCAAGTACCTGGGCAAAGATTCACGCGGCAGGGAATTGGGCGTCGCTTATGCCGATGACATCACCATAGATTTGACGATCAATGTTGGTAAGCTATCTTACTCAAAGGATAAAGGTGGCCGCGCTGGCTTGAATATGCGCTACCCGGTGACAACCAATCTTGAAAAGACAAAAGAAATATTAAATGGGGTTTTAGACGCTGAGGAATTTTCCATCGAGAATTTCTCAAACTCTAATCCGCATCATGTTGACGAAAGTGACTTCCTCATCCAGACCTTGAAAAAAGTATATGAAGAGCAGGTTGGTGAAAAAGCGGAGCTTATTTCTATTGGCGGCGGAACATATGCAAGGTCGTTGAAGTCAGGTGTGGCATTTGGTCCGCTTTTCCCAGGAAGACCTGATATCGCCCACCAGAAGGATGAATATATGATTATTGAAGATCTTCTTAGAGCAACTGCAATCTACGCGCAGGCTATCTATGAATTGGCAAGATAAAAAAGATATTACCGGAAATCAAGGAGGGGAAAGAGCATGGAATGTGTAATTGTAGATGGCGAAGTTCTTGACCGGACGGTCGCCAAGGTAGACATTGAGGATAGAGGCTATCAATTTGGCGATGGTGTTTATGAAGTCATCCGGATCTATAATGGCAAAATGTTTACTGGAAAAGAGCATTTGAACAGACTTGTAGAGAGTGCAGAAAAAATCAGGATGAAGTTGCCTTTCAGTACTGAGGAGCTTGAATCCAAAATGGAAGAGCTTATCTCGAAAAACGAACTGGATACTGGTATTGTTTATATGCAATTTACAAGAGGGACTTCGCCTCGTAATCATGTTTTCCCTGCCAGTGATGTGGCCCCAACCTTTGTCGCTTACACGCGCAAGGTGGCACGCCCTGTGGAATCCATGGAAAAAGGAGTCAGGTCTATCCTGGATGAAGACATCCGCTGGCTTCGCTGTGATATTAAAAGCTTGAACTTGCTTGGGAATCTGCTATCGAAACAAAAGGCAGCAGAGGCAGGTTGTTTTGAAGCAATCCTTCATCGAGGAGAAACGGTAACAGAGGGAAGCCATTCCAACATCTCGATTGTGAAAGACGGCGTGATCATCACACACCAGGCAGACAATTTCATCCTCAATGGAATTACCAGACAAAAGGTGCTGGAGATCTGCAGCAATGAGAATATTGCTTTTGAGGAACGAGCTTTCACCCTTGACGAATTGTCTTCGGCTGATGAGGTGTTTTCATCTGGAACAACAGTCGAAGTCATGCCGATTGTTGAAGTGGACGGGAAGCCTGTAGGAAATGGGGAGCCAGGTCCTGTCACCAGGAACCTGCAAAACCTATTTAAGGCGGAAATTGAACGCCAGTGCGGCAATTTATAACTTTTAACCTGCGGCTTTACAGCTGCGGGTTATTTTTTTACAAATAAGTGACACTGCAGCTTATTTAAAATATCAACTTCGGCATTCTACACCTGAAGGATTTATCGCTTGCTTTGTTTTTTCTTGGCAGGAATGGGTATCATAAAAATATTTAAATCATCAGGATACCTGCTTTTGTTCATAATCAGACAAACTACATGAGAATACCGAACAGGGGGAACAGAAATGAAAATTACTTCTGTACAGCATATTGAATTGCATGGATTCAATAATCTGACGAAATCTTTAAGTTTTAATATGTATGACATCTGTTATACAAAGACAAAAGAAGAGCGTGAAGCTTATCTTGATTATATTGATGAACAGTATAATGCTGACCGCCTGACTAAAATACTCACTCACGTTTCAGATATTATTGGTGCCCATGTTCTGAATGTGGCCAAGCAGGATTATGTGCCTCAGGGTGCAAGCGTGACCATTCTTGTTTCTGAAGGGCCTGTTGTCGAGGTGCCTGATGAAGTGTATGACGAGTCGCCAGGCCCGCTGCCTGACAATGTCGTCTTACAGCTGGATAAAAGCCATATCACCGTCCATACGTATCCGGAATTCCATCCGGATGAGGGAATCAGTACGTTCAGGGCTGATATCGATGTATCTACATGCGGAGAAATCTCGCCGCTGAAGGCGTTGAATTACCTGATTCATTCTTTTGAAACTGATGTAATGACAATCGATTATAAGGTAAGAGGCTTTACGCGTGATAAAGATGGCAATAAATTGTTCATCGACCACGATATCAGCTCAATTCAAAACTATATTCCTGAGAATGTTAAAGATCAATTCGATATGGTCGATATCAATGTGTATCAGAAAATATTTTCCATACAAAGTGCAAGCTAAGAGAATTCGATTTGAATAATTACCTTTTCGGCTATACAAAAGAAGAGTTATCTCCTGAAGAACGTGAAGAGATCACCGAAAGAATCCAGGATGAAATGGAAGAAATCGTGTCAGGAGTGACACTCCATTCGGGTACGATTTTTGAGGATGAAGAGGAAGATGAACAGATGGAAAAATAGCGATTGAAAAAGGCGTGTGGATGGGATTGATCAAAGACTGGAGACGAACCGCGTTAAGTTCGTCTCCAGTCTTTTTTTATAGTCAAAGATTGAATGGGGAGGGACCCTTATGTGGAGTTAAAGACCTGCATAAGGGCCTCATTCAGTCGGAAAGGTACCCTTATGCAAGGGAAATGATGTGCATAAGGGTACGATTAGAGCGGAAAGGTACCCTTATGCAAGAGAAACCTGCTACATAAGGATACTAAAATGTCAAAATGTATCTATTTCATTTCCTCTTTAAAGTAAAAAACTCGCCACATGGCGAGTTTTCTTCATGACTAATCCTCAAACCTGAACAAATCGCTTGAGAGGTACCTTTCTCCTGTGTCGCAGGCAATGCAGATGACGACTTCATCCGGCTTTAGGTTCTTTGCGACATTGATGGCGGCGAAGCAAGCGGCTCCTGATGATGGGCGACAAGTATGCCTTCTTCTTTGGCCAGTCTACGTGCTGTTTCATAAGCATCTTCATCCTCGATTTGATGGATTTTCTCATACACATCTTGATTGAGGATTTTTGGGATGAATCCAGGACTTGTGCCGACGAGCTTGTGCTTCCCAGGCTTGCCGCCGGAGAGGACTGGCGACCCGGCAGGCTCAACAACGTGTACTGCAAGATCAGGGTACTCTTCTTTTAGGGCTTCGCCTGTACCGGTGATGGTCCCGCCAGTCCCTGCTGTTGCCACGAATGCGCTGAGCGGCTTTTTCAGTTCTTCCATCGCCTCGATGATCTCTCTTGCTGTTGTTTGCCTGTGAGCATCTGGATTCGCTTCATTTTCAAATTGCATCGGCATAAAGCTGTCGGGAATCTCTTTTACCAACTCTTCTGCCTTTTTGATCGCCCCCGGCATTTTTCCATCGCCAGGAGTCAGCACGACTTCTGCTCCATATGCTTTTAACAGATTGATTCTCTCTTCTGTCATCGTGTCTGGCATGACAAGAATCGCTTTATAGCCTCTTGCCGCCGCGTTCATAGCCAGGCCGATGCCAGTGTTGCCGCTTGTGGGTTCAATGATTGTGGAGCCAGGTTTAAGTTTTCCTTCATTTTCGGCTGAAACAATCATATTGAATGCTGCCCTGTCTTTTACGCTTTTGCTAGGGTTGAAGTATTCAAGCTTTAAGTAAACCGCTGCCCCGCCCTCAGGTGCGAGTGCGTTCAATTTTACAAGCGGTGTTTCTCCAATTAATGAAGCAATATTGTTAACGACTCTCATGTGATAGCCTCCTTGATCGATATCGACCTGCTTTAGTATTTCCATTTAAGTGAATAATTGATGATAAGCAACTGAAAAATAATGTTAGCTTCTTCTTATCATATAAAAAAAGACTATTCCTATCAACTTGTGTGGATTAGAAATGTTTATTAGGAAGTTCTGCCAATATCCCAAACCATTTGCTACAATAAATTCAAGTGTACAAGAAAGGGTGTATTTGATTGACGGGTCAGCAAACACATTATTTCTATGCTCTCGAACTTCCAGGGGAGACAAAAGAAATGCTGAAGGGCACAATCCACAGACTGCAAGGTGAATTTCCTTTTAAAACCTGGGTACATCCACAGGATTTACATATTACGCTCGCTTTCCTCGGGGATGCACCTGAAGCTAAAATCCAGGCTGCTAATGAGTTGATTGACGCAGCACTAAATAAAACAACTACATTTAAAATGGAAATCGATCAATTAGGCATCTTTGGCCGAAAGGACTCTCCGAGGATTTTTTGGGCCGGACTTGAAAAATCCAATGAATTGAACGCTGTTAGAAATGCTGTGTTTACTGCATGCGAGGCCTCTGGCTTTACCCTTGAAACACGCCCGTTCAGCCCTCATATCACGATTGCGAGGAAATGGGTTGGCGAGGAAGCTTTCAAAGCTGATCTGCTAGAGGCGATGAACCCATTTAAGGAAGAATTAATTTTTCATGCCGAAAGAGTCGTTTTGTACAAGACTCATTTGGGGAAAAGTCCAAAATATGAACCAATTACACTATTCCCGCTTGCTTCCCGGACTTAATCTGAATGGGAAGCAGGAATAAAGGCAGGTCAATCTATGGCACAATTAATCAAGCTTCAAGACTATGTATCACGCTATGCCCAGGACATTTACCTTTATCCCTCAAGATATGTCCGTCTGAAGAAAAAGCAATGGGAGGGCATTAAGGATAAATGGGAGAACGGTCCTGTCCAAAACATTGAAAACTTTATTGATCCACAACAGGAAGAGCAGCCTAATAATATCCTCCATAAAATAAGAAGCATCGTGCGCCACCCAGAGACTGCAAATGAAGAGAGTGCTCATGAGAACCTGGAAGACCAGGAGAATTTAATGGACGCTGGTTCTTTGAACTCAATCACTAACATAAAAACGATCGAAGAATTAAAACAGCATTTCCTCGACGGATTGCTGCCATTCCAGCTGAAATGGGCCAGCTCGACTTTGACGGAACGATCCTTTATCGCAAAAGAATTCAACAATGATCCGACACTAAAATTTTTGCTGCAGCGATTTCCTGATACCTTCCTCATTTTATATAAACCTATATTTTTATTAAAAAAAGCACCGGTCGAAGCCGAGTTAATCATCATCACTCCAGCTGCAGCCATGTGCATTTCGTTCATCGAAGCCGAAGAGGATGCTGCTTATGTCGGGTCAAAGGAACGCTTCTGGATCAAGAAGACGAGAAATAAGGAAAAGAAAATCCTTAATCCTTTGATTGCGCTAAATAGGACAGAGAAAATCGTCAAGACACTATTTGACATGTACGGTGTCGATCTTCCTGTGCAAAAGCTGCTGATCAGCAGGAATGGATTCTTTGACTATCCACTCCAGACTTATGGAGTGCAATTCATTGAAAAACGCAATTTCGAGGAATGGTTCATATCCCTGAGAGGCATGAAATCTCCATTGAAGCATATGCAATTAAAAGCAGCACAGGTTCTTCTGCAATACTGCCAGACAACATCCGTCAGAAGGCTTGAGTGGGAAAACAATCCAAAGACAGAAGGATAAAAAACAATTAAATAGTTAAAGGTTGATCATATGGAGAAGATCTATTTTATCGTCAACCCCAATGCGAAAAATGGGAGCTGCCGGGAGATTTGGAGAAACATAGAGATAGAGCTGGAGAAATTGGACATTCCGTACCTTGCATTTTTTACTGAGTACTCGGGGCATGCGCAGGAGCTTGCAGAGTCTATTGCCCGCAAGGCTCACGGGACCCTGGCAGTGATTGCGGCAGTCGGAGGGGACGGTACACTGCATGAAGTGGTTAACGGCACCGCATCCTATTCGAACATTACTGTAGGATTCATTCCAGGCGGGTCAGGGAACGATTTTTCAAGAGGTTTTGAAATACCGAAGAAGTCAATCGATGCCTTGCGCTTATTGGTGGATAAGAGCAGTAGCCAACCGGCTGAAATCGATATCGGAAAAATTCAGCACAATGAATTACAAGAAACCTATTTTATGAATAATATGGGAGTAGGCTTTGATGCTGCGGTCGCGAAGGATTCGAATGAGTCCAGGATGAAGCAGCTCCTGAACCGTTTTTCATTGGGCAGGCTGGTCTATGTTTATATCCTTGTCAAAAAACTGCTCACTTTCAGGACGATTCCAATAAAAGTGACCATTGATGGCAAAGTGTACAAATACAGCAACGCTTGGTTTGTCACGGTTTCGAACCAGCCATACTACGGAGGGGGCATGAAGATTGCGCCTGCGGCTCTCCCGGATGATGGAATTCTCGATATCACTGTCGTGCACCGGATTTCGAGATTAAAGCTGCTATTGGTTTTCGTCAGCGTCTTCTGGGGAAAGCATACTATGTTCCCGGAGGTTGAGCAGTTTACCGGCAAATCGATCACCATCGAATCCACTGATGAAGTTTTAGCTCATGCAGATGGTGAAGCGATTGGACATACACCGCTGAAAATCCAGGCATGTCCAAAAGCTTGAAGATTCTATCTGGTAAAATCAATCCAGGGCATACCGAGGAGTTGAAAATGAATGATTGCCATTGAAAGGGATTTTAACGCCTATCTTGATCAAGTGGATGTTATTACTGTATTGCTTCCTTATTCATATTTTCAAGGAACCTCCAATGTGTTCCGCCTAAAAGGAGAAGGCGTTGATTTGCCATTGGCAATTCAAGAGAAGGTATTGCTGGAGGATGCAATAAAATACATTTGCTTATCAAGTATTAGGCCCGAACTAGGCAAAATATACGTAATTTGGGATGAGCATGGCGGCCAGACGGATCTGCAAATCGGAGCCGTCATCCGAACAGAGGAATTTGATTCATTATTTTTTTACGGCGGCGATGATCTTGGTGTCAGCTACAAACCTGAAAAAACTCTTTTCAAGTTATGGGCTCCTACCGCTACAAAAATAAGGCTAAGGCTTTTCAAGGAAGATGACCAAAACCCCGAGCTTATCGATATGAATAGGATTGATAAAGGCGTATGGAGCATAGAGTTAGCAGGAAATCTTGAGCTTTATCGCTATTCGTTCCTGGTATGTATCAATCTTGAGTGGAGAGAAGCTGTTGATCCTTATGCCACTGCTTTAACGGTCAATGGTGAATATGGCGTTGTTATCGATCCGGCAAAAGCAAAGGTCCCCATAATTGATGCCCCGAAATTAAAACGGCCGGTTGATGCTATCATTTATGAAGCTCATATCAGGGACCTGACGATGCACCCGAACAGTGGAGCTGTAAGGAAGGGAACATACTTGGGAGCTGCGGAAATGGAAACAAAAAGTCCGATGGGGTTGGAAACTGGTCTCTCCTACATTAAAAATCTCGGTATCACTCATTTAGAACTGCTTCCATTCCACGATTTTGAGGGAGTAGACGAACTGAAGCCTGCAAGGGACTATAACTGGGGGTATAATCCGGTTCATTATAATGTCCCTGATGGGAGCTATGCTTCTGATTCCGGGGATCCTTATAATCGGATCATGGAGCTTAAACAGTTAATTTCAGCGATTCACAGCCAGGGAATGGGTGTCATTATGGATGTGGTCTATAATCACGTATACATACGCGAGGACTCTCCTTTTGAAAAAGTTGTTCCAGGTTACTTTTTTCGTCATGATGTACATGGCCTTCCCTCTAATGGAACCGGAGTTGGGAACGATATCGCCTCCGAAAGGATGATGGCTAGAAAATTTATCGTTGACTCTGTTATTTTTTGGCTAAATGAATATCAAGTCGATGGTTTCCGCTTTGATTTGATGGGTATTTTTGATATCGAGACAATGACTGCTGTCAGGAAGGCAGTAAATAGCATAAGTACCGACATTTTGATCATAGGTGAAGGCTGGGACCTGAATACACCGCTCCCGTCTGATCGGAAAGCCAATATTTTGAACCAGGGAAAGCTTACTGGAATAGGCCAGTTTAATGATTGGTTCCGCGATTCCATTAAAGGCAGTACTTTCAACATTTACGATAAAGGCTACGCATTAGGAAATGATCGTTATCTGGAAGCTGCCAAACAGGTGATGGCTGGCAGCATTGGAATCGGTAAGCGGAAACAGGGCCTGTTTTTGCAGCCGGGACAATCGGTTAATTACATTGAATCGCATGACAATCATACATTGTGGGATAAGCTGAAAATAAGTGACCCTGACCAGAATGAAGCTATTTTGAAGAAGCAGCACAGGCTGGCGACTTCGATGGTATTACTGGCCCAGGGAATCCCATTTTTGCACAGCGGCCAGGAATTTTCAGGTCGAAAAAAGGAATTGGCAACAGCTACCGATCTCCAGATGAAATAAACTGGATGGATTGGGACCTTCGTGATGCAAACATGGATAATGTCCAATACATCAAAGGAATCATTGAAATTCGGAAAACAAACGAAGCTTTCCGGCTTCCTGACAGTGAACAAATCCGAAAGAATATGGAATTTTTTACATTGCCGGCTCCGCTGATCGGCTTTTCGCTAAAAGAAATAAAACAAAGCGGACATTGGGAAAAAATTCTCGTGCTCATAAATCCATCCATGGATCAGCAGCTTGTGGAACTAACAGAGGATGCGAGATGGAGTGTCCTTGCTGACCATGAAAAGGCTTCAGCAAAGCCATATCGCCATATAGAAGGAGATAAGGTGCTGCTGGAGCCATGCTCGCTGTTTGTGCTGGCAAAATAGGGATACTCTCGTTTAGTCCAGTTCGAGCCCTTATAAATACTCAATAAAGAACTTCTGCTTTTCTTTTGATAACTTTTTCACAATATTAATTTCAGATCCATGGGGTTGACGTACTCAGCCTCTAGGGGATAAAATTTATAAGATAGCTATTGTGTGTATTTTTCTATCAATAGCTGTCTTTTTATTTCCGATAATAATAACAACGGCGAATTAAGATTAGAATCCATTTCCGGTTTTTAGCATAAGGGAAATAGTGATAAATGAAGGTGACTAACTTTGGAACATTTATTTGGACAGGATTGGGAGATCGTTCCTGCAGGTGGTGCAACCGGTGCCGCTTATTTTGCGCAGTATGAAGAACAAAGGCTTTTTCTAAAACGCAATTCATCCCCTTTTCTTGCTGTTCTCTCCGCAGAAGGAATTGTACCCAAGCTTGTTTGGACGAAAAGGTTAGAAAATGGAGATGTCATTACGGCACAGCAATGGATGAATGGACGCGAGCTTAAACCCGGGGATATGAATATTGACCGTGTGGCTAAGCTGTTGAAGAAGATCCATGCTTCAGAACCGCTTCTTGGGATGCTTACCAGGCTGGGAAAAAGCCCGCTGAAGCCCGAGATGTTCCTTTCAGCGCTGAATGAGGAATTGGATGAGGAACTTCGCACGAAGCAAGCTGTCATAGATTCATTAAAGTTTTTAACTGGAAACGTTGGCAATATTGATGTGGAAGAGAAGGTCGTCTGCCATTGTGATGTAAATCATAACAACTGGCTGCTTACCGAAGACAACCAGTTGTATTTAATTGACTGGGATGGAGCGATGATTGCCGACCCTGCCATCGACCTCGGACTTCTCCTGTATTCCTATATACCGGAAGAGGAATGGGAGGAATGGCTGGATAAATACGGCATACTCCTGACAGAAAACCTTAAGCAACGAATGAAATGGTATGCAGTTGCACAATCTCTTTCAGCAATCCAATGGCATAAAAATCAGAATCGCATTCCCGAAATGGACAAATGGATTGATTTTTTAAAAGCACTTATTTAATTTTTATGAGAATGTCCCGATGTCATTCACCCATTGTGACAGCTGACCCTGATTTGTTTGGATATGCTGTTCCAAGTCAGAGGCATTGACACCATTTTGGCTATACTGGTAAACATCCTGAAGAATCGATTTGATGTTGCGTCAACATTCGTGTTGACCATCAACGATTTGATCAGACGTTCCAATTGTTGATACTCCGCAACCGAACCGCAGCAGTCCGTTTGCTGGTTGCTTAATATATCCTTTAATAAATTTACCTGGTCATGGTGGCTTAAAGGCACGATGATCACCCTTTCTTTTAAAAGGAATTCACCTATAGATTGTGGATTCCTTTTTGTGTTTATGCAGCCAGGATAAATTTCACCTTGAAAACATATGGGTTGCATGATATTGTTTGAAACGAATGAAAATAGTACAGAGGTGTCAGTATGAGACTAAGAAACAAGCCTTGGGCTAAAGATAAATTACTTCAGTATTCGAATTTTGTTATTCATGAACCGGAACAGCACCGTGGGAAATGGGGTCAAGTTTTTGAGAAGGATCAACCCCTACACATTGAGATTGGAACGGGAAAAGGCCAGTTTATCACTGGAATGGCAAAAGCCAGCCCTGACATTAACTATATTGGCATTGAATTGCAGGAAAGCGTCATCGTCAGCGCGCTGGACAAGCTGATTGAAGAAGACTTGCCAAACTGCAAACTGATGAACGTAAATGGTGCGGAGCTTGCAAAGTATTTTGAAAGCGGAGATGTCAGCCGCGTTTACTTGAATTTCTCTGATCCATGGCCAAAGACACGCCATGAAAAAAGAAGACTTACATTCAAGTCCTTCCTTGAAGTCTACGAATCCATCCTTGTTAAAAATGGTGAAATCCATTTCAAGACAGATAACCAGGGATTGTTCGAGTACTCCCTTGTCAGCTTCTCGTATTATGGCATGAAGCTTAACTATGTCAGCCTCGATCTTCACAACAGTGATTTCGAAGGCAACGTCAAGACAGAATACGAAGAGAAATTTTCCTCTCGCGGCAGCCGCATTTATCGTTGTGAGGTACAGTTTCAGTCTAAATAAGTTGTGAAGCCGATCGATCAGTGTCGATTGGCTTTTTTACATGGAAAAAACATCAGTACAATTGGAAAAAAAGCGTGGTAATTTCCAGTTCGCCAATAAAAATGTGAAAACCGCCAATAAAAAGTTATTTTCGCCAATAAAATCATATTATCGCCAATAAAAATAAAATATCGCCAATAAAATTGTGAACTTCGCCAATAAAATATTTTCATGTATGAAAAAGGCTAGGAAGTAAACAAATTGATCAAATGAGTAGCCGGAAATTATAATTCAACCTTATTGTTAATGTGGTTGGACCAAAAAATCGCGAAACTGTGCAAGAAATGAAGCAATATAAGATGAATTATTTAAAAATTTAAAATTCCGGTGTTACAATCAAGTAAAAAAGGGGGATGCACCATGGAAAAGCTTGAGCTTCGGAATGTTAAACTGCAGTGGCTGAACGGCGGAGTCAATCATCTTGATGGCGGCGCGATGTTTGGGGTTGTGCCGAAAGCGTTATGGTCACGCAAATATGCTGTTAATGACAAAAACCAGATTGAGCTGCGAGCAGATCCGATTTTAATCCAGGCCGAGGGAAAGAATTTCCTTGTTGAAAGCGGCATGGGTAATGGAAAACTGAATGAGAAGCAAAAACGCAATTTTGGAGTCCTTGAGGAATCAAGACTGGATTCAGAACTGGAAAAGCTGGGCTTGAAGCCGGGAGATATCGATTACCTATTGATGACGCATATGCATTTTGACCATGCCTGCGGGTTGACGAAGGTTTCAGGCGGGGAACTTGTTTCGGTCTTCCCAAACGCGAAAATTGTCACTTCCCAAGTAGAATGGGATGAGATGCGCAATCCGAATATCAGGTCAAAGAGTACATATTGGAAAGAAAACTGGCACGGAATTGAACAGCAGGTTGAGACTTTTGAGAAAGAATGGTCATTTGGTCCAATTAAAATGATCCACACTGGTGGACATAGTGATGGCCATTCAATTCTTATTATTGAAGATGAAGAACTGACAGTCGTTCACATGGCTGATATTATGCCAACTCATGCTCACCAAAATCCTCTCTGGGTGTTGGCCTATGACGATTACCCTATGGATTCAATTTTCTCCAAGCAGAAATGGCTGGAATTTGGAATCAACAGGGACGCCTGGTTCACTTTTTACCATGATGCGGTCTATCGTGCAGTAAAATTCGGTCAGGATGGTAAAATAACAGAATCGATTGCGAGAAAAAAATAGACCTGCGCTAAGCAGGTCTAGATTCCATCCAATATTAATCTAGTGGGTAAGCATCGAGTATCGCTCCAGTGGATGCATCAGCGATGAATTCAAATTGTTCCACCTTGCCGTCGACATTGCGGGAGATGCCGCCTTTATATACCTGATAATCAAGGGGGGCTATTGAATAAGGCTCGGCAGTCATATTGATCCATGAGCCGCTGATTGGCCCCGATTTTTTAAACGCTGCCTTTGCATGATTCAGCACTTTATCAGCTGACACGGTTTCTTTTTGTGAAGCAAGTTCCTTTACAGCATACGCACCTGCCAGGCCGGCGCCAACGCCAATGAAAAAGGCTTTCCAGTTCATAGTCAAGGACCTCCAAGGTTAAATATGGAATTTCAAGTTACCTTCATCATAACAAATCACTCAAGTGTAGCAAAGAAATAATGCCCGCAAAAAATGCGTACGACAGGATTAAGACTGGCAAGCATAAAGAATGTTCTGTAAAATGGAAAGTATAAATACATAATCTTTAGTAAATCTAAATTTTTAGCGAGAAGGAGAAGTTAAATGAACGAGCAAACACTGAGCCTGTTTAAAATTTTGACAGAATTGCCTGGAGCCCCGGGCAATGAGCATGCAGTACGCAAGTTTATGCGCGAGCAATTAGAACAGTATTCTGATGAACTGATCCAGGATAAACTGGGCAGTGTGTTCGGCGTTAAAAAAGGTGACCCGAACGGCCCAAAAATCATGGTTGCTGGCCATATGGATGAAGTTGGCTTCATGGTCACATCGATCACGAAAAACGGATGATCAGATTCCAGACGCTTGGCGGCTGGTGGAGCCAGGTCCTTTTGGCACAGCGCGTCCAGATCATCACCAACAATGGACCGGTAACAGGTGTAATCGGGTCGATTCCGCCTCATCTGCTGGATGAGGCAAAACGCAATAAGCCGATGGAAATCAAGAATATGCTGATTGATATCGGTGCAGACAATAAAGAAGATGCCATCAAAATCGGCATCAAACCGGGACAGCAAATCGTACCGATCTGTCCATTCACTCCGATGGCAAATGAGAAGAAGATTCTTGCTAAAGCTTGGGATAACCGCTATGGCTGCGGCCTGGCAATCGAGCTTTTAAAAGAAACGAAGGACATCCAGCTGCCAAACATGTTGTACTCAGGTGCCACGGTACAGGAAGAGGTCGGCTTGAGAGGCGCGCAGACTGCAGCGAACATGATTGACCCGGATATCTTCTTCGCATTGGATGCAAGTCCGGCTAATGATATGTCAGGTGATAAGAACGAATTTGGCCAGCTAGGCAAGGGAACTTTGTTAAGGATCCTTGATCGCTCAATGGTCACACATCGTGGCATTAGAGAATTCATTCTTGATATGGCTGAAACTCATAATATTCCTTACCAGTACTTCGTTTCACAGGGTGGTACGGATGCAGGAAGAGTGCACACTTCCAATCAAGGTATTCCAAGCGCCGTAATCGGCATCTGCTCACGCTACATCCATACCGCAGCCTCCATGATCCATGTCGATGATTATGCGGCAGCCAAGGAACTTCTCGTCAAGCTTGTAAAAGCAGCAGATAAGACAACTGTGGAAACAATCAAGAGTAATAGCTAATCAAAAGAGAAATGAGGGGGCAGGTAAAACTGCTCCTTTTTCATGCATGAAGGGTGGCATAAATAATGCGAGTTGCAATAGGTTCAAAGAATCCGGCAAAAATCAATGCAGTTAAGAACGTCTTCAAAGACGAAATTATCTCTGTAGATGCCGAATCAGGAGTAAGCGAACAGCCGATGTCCGATGAGGAAACAATCAAAGGGGCGATCAATAGGGCAATACAGGCAGCTGAACTGGGTGAAGCAGAAATTGGGATTGGTTTAGAGGGAGGCGTCCAGCAAACTCCCTATGGGTTGATGCTTTGCAATTGGGGAGCTCTGGCAGCCAGAGGAATGGAACCAATCGTTGCCGGTGGCGCAAGGATTCCACTCCCAGAAGAAATTGCAGTGCAGCTATTAAATGGGGCCGAACTGGGACCGGTAATGGACGAATATGCAAAAAAACAAAATGTCCGCAAAAACGAAGGCGCGGTTGGAATTTTCACGAATGGACAAATTAACAGAAGCGAAATGTTCGCACATGTCATGAAACTGCTCGCCGGACAATATGAATATCAAATAGGGCAAGTTAAAAAGACAGTCTAAAAGCTGTTTTTTTGTTCATCTGTTTCGATGAACTTAAACACCCATGAAGCCGATTGGCCCCAAAAAAACCTTGTTTTTGAAAAACAGGGTACCAATACCAAGATTTCTCGACAAATTTCTGAAAAATATCATAAATATCAACAAAAATTGCTCGACAAGCCTTGTCACCTATCAAATAAGAAAGGTATGATAGAAAAGAAGTGGTTAAGTCCTTAGCGAGGGGGTAAAAAGTATGATGAAGTTCAGAAGGGCATTTGGGCTTATCTTTGTGGGGTTATTTCTTCTTAGCGCTTGTTCTGCCTCGTTTTTCGAACAGAAGGCTGATATGAAAAAGGAAGTTGGCACTACTTTTGAAAGCCAACCTGAAAAAACGAATAATAGTACTAAAGACATAGATTATTACTTGCCGACGGGTGTCAATGTAGAAGAAGAAACACCGAATAATGTATTGCTCAAAGATGGTTCAAAGACATACATTCTTTTTTATAATCAGCATGAAAAAGCGGATAGTAAAGTCGTTTATGATTCCACTGTGAAACAGCAGAAGGAATGGGACGCTAATGAGACCTTTAGTAAAGATGGCAAATTTGGCTATATGCTTGTAAAAGAACTGAAGGAAGACCATTATCAGCTCATCATCGGTATAGGTGGTATCAAGTTGACTACCGAACCGGGAATGTTAAAGAAGATGCAGAAGTGATGATGGAAATCGCCAACTCTGTGAAAGTAAAGTGACGCCATTCATTTTGATGGCGTTTTTTTTGTGAAAATGAAAACCCCGGGCTATGCCCGAGGTTCCAAAAAGCTTTCAGCGTGGTATTAAAAAAACTTCCTCTTGGTGCTAAAATATTTCTTGGTTCGCCAACCAAAATATCAGCACGGAGGAAGTCCTATGTCCAAAGACAATAACAGTTTAGCACACACTACCTGGAATTGTAAGTATCACATCGTATTCGCCCCAAAGTACAGAAGACAGATCATATATGGAAAGATCAAGAAAGATATTGGGGAAATACTGCGTACCTTATGTGAACC
>NZ_BAUW01000021.1 GCF_000517385.1 Mesobacillus boroniphilus JCM 21738
TTTGAATTTAAAGGAGGCCATATGGAGTCTTTAAAGCCTATTAGAAGAAGCCCTATGAGAATTTATCTAGGGAAAAAGTATTACCGTTCAAAGAGATATATGGATTGGATTTTTGGGGACAAGAAATTCTCTGTGAAAAATGAAGAACGTCCGCTGGAACATCAGGTATTCACCCATCAAACTTTACTCCTTCGAGAATTGAAGGATGTTGATATGTGGTTACAGCATAATAAGGTAAAGAATCTCAAAATCGCTACTCAAAAGCTGAATAAGATAGTCATCCGTCCCGGGGAAACATTTTCTTATTGGCGGTTACTTGGAAATACAACGAAAAGTAAAGGCTATGTAGATGGTATGATCCTTCATTATGGGAAGGTTACAACAGGGGTTGGCGGGGGGCTATGCCAATTATCAAACCTGATCTATTGGATGACTTTGCACACACCATTAACCATTACTGAAAGATACCGTCATAGCTATGATGTATTTCCGGATTCCAAAAGAAGTCAGCCTTTTGGCAGTGGAGCCACTTGTGCATATAATTACCTTGATCTGCAAATTAAAAATGAAACAAATAACACTTATCAATTAATTGTTTATTTGAATGACACTCATTTAGTAGGAGAATGGAGGTCAGAATTCCAACCAATCCAAACGTATGAAGTGTATGAACGGGAGCATTTAATTACTCGGGAATACTGAGGCGGATATGTAAGACATAATACCATTCACCGTAAGGTATTTAACAAGGAGAAAAGACAAATTGATGATGAGTTTGTCACTGAAAATCACGCTATAATGATGTATGAGCTTTGCTGGAGCAGCAGGCGGAGAAAGTAAATTAGAATACATAATGTTTTTTTAAAAAAAAGAGCCAGAAATGTGTAGGGTATTAAATAGGATTTAAATTAGGAGGATTACATATGTACGAAGAAGGTTTTGTGGAGGTTACCGGCGGAAAAGTCTGGTATGAAATTTATAATAAGGATGCGGAAGGGACACCGGTTGTTATTTTACATGGTGGGCCAGGGTCGTCGACTTATTCGTTAAAAGGCTTGAAGGCGCTGGGCAAAGATCGCCCTGTTGTCATGTATGATCAGCTTGGCTGCGGGAAGTCTGATCGGCCGGATGATCTGTCGCTTTGGAATATTGACCGTTTTGTTGAGGAGCTCGGACAGGTTCGTGAGGCGCTGAAGCTAGATGAAGTACATATTCTTGGCCACTCATGGGGCACGACTTTGGCAGCAGCTTATGTGCTGACAAAGCCAAGCGGAGTGAAGAGCGTGATTTTCTCAAGTCCGTGTTTGAGTGCGCCGATGTGGGAAGAAGATCAGAAGCGTAATATCGCCAAGCTTCCGGTTGACGTTCAGGAGACGATCATTCGTTGCGAGGAAAGCGGTGAGACTGACTCTGAGGAATTCAAAGCAGCAATCAAGGAGTTCAACAAAGAGTTCGTATTCCGAGGTGAGCCGGATTTGGAATGGCTGAAAGCTGGAGCAGGTATGAAAAATCCTGTTGTTTATGAAACAATGTGGGGGCCATCTGAATTTACAGTGAAGGGCAATCTTAAGACTTTTGACTGCACATCGCAGCTGGGTGAGATTGAGTGTCCGACACTTTATACATGCGGCCGTTTTGATGAGGCGACACCTGAATCGACGGAGTATTACGCCCGGTTGACGCCAGGAGCTAAGTTCCATGTTTTTGAGGAAAGTGCTCATATGCCATATATGGAAGAGCCTGAAGAGTATCTGCAGGTGATTGGTGATTTTTTGATAACAGTCGATCGTCAGGTGTGACTTTTCTTATACTGCTTCGTAAACCCTTTATGCTATGTTAACAGTGTTAATTAAGTCATAAAGGAGTTTTTCTTATGAGCTGTGGATGTTCTAGATTAGAAGATGGCAAAGCAATTGTTGACCATGTGAAGAGTAAAGGTAAGGAAAAGATAAAGCCACGCGTCGCGCACCAGATCGCATGTGAATGTGGAGAAATGTTCACGATGGAAACGGTCATAACAAACTGCCCTAACTGCGGCATGACATACGGCGTCACACCTTGCAGTTCCGGGGATATCGATAAGGTTAAAGCTGCAGGAATACAATACGCATGATGAAAAAATCTCTCGAGAAGTCGAGAGATTTTTGGTTGGGTATTGTTGGGAATCTCGTTTCGATGGATGAAGAAATAGACTGTTGGTGGTTACTGCTCCTTCACACAAATAGGTTATTAAATCGCTGATTCTGATTCATCAACTGGTACAAAATGTGTCTTAAAAACGGTATGCTTTTTGCCAAGTTTGTTGGTCACTATATAAGTTGTGTCAAACTCTCTATCGACTTCATATTTATCACCTACGTTGAATTCCAACTCTAAACCTTCGTTATTGATGCAAATGACTTTTCGCATAAGTATCCTCCTGGGAAATGAATCCTTGTTATTTATAGTTTCGCTTGGAGTGTATTTTTTATGTCTTTATTTTAGGGAGGGGGTGTGTTTGTAACTTAAATGAAAAATTGGTAAAAATCGCTCCGAATTTCCAGTTTGCGAATAAAAGGGCTGTTTTTGCGATTAAAACCATTTTTTCGCGAATAAAAATTATTTTTTGCGAATAAGTTACGGTTATTTGCGAATAAAATCTCTCCACACACAGAAAGGCCGTCTTCCAATTTCCGGTTTAAGCTAAAATGAGTCTATTCTTTTGATAAAATCATAGAAGACTACAATCGGGGGACCAATTTATGAATACAAATACATATTTTTATCAATTTTTAGAGCCGATTTCAAAGGAATTGGCATTGCTGGCTAAGGAATTAGACAATAGTATCTTTTCCAGCCCGAGAACGATGCTGACTCATTCGCGGGTATTCATTGAAAATATCTTGCAGCAGGTGACAAAAGCAGAAGGGATGCCAGAGGACCCACGTACTGGTTTGAAAGAAAAGCTGGATTTGCTTAATGATCAGGGATATTTGATTCCTGAGATTCGCGATGCGCTGCATTTGGTGCGGAGAATGGGGAACCAGGCGGCACATGATGCGCGGATGTTCCGCTTTTCCGAGGCGCTTTTATCGTGGGAAGCTCTGTATAGCATTGTGAAATGGTATGTGGAGGTGTACGGTCCGGTTGATGTGACCGTGCCGGAATATCAGGATCCTTCTCCCCAGGCAGAAAAAACGTTTGATATGTCTGAGCTTGAGGTCAGGTTGAAGGGATTGGAGGATCTGTTGAAAAATCCTCCTTCGCAACAAGCTGAAACTCCAGCAAAGGAAGAAGTGGCTGCGGCTGTTGCTGCACCTGTTGTTGAGGTTCAGGAAACGCCTGGTTTTACGCCAATCCGGACGATCACTTATAAAGGAAGGTCACTTGAGATTCCTTACTTCCTGCGTGATGCATTTCTCCTGCCGCAGCGATTTGATAAATCGGAAACTTTCCTGATTCGTCTTGGTGCTGAACAGGAAGCGAGGATCATGAGCGAGCTGCCAGGTGATCTCGAGGGTCTGCACAAGAATGTGAAGCGTTATAATGATAAGAATGATGAGCAATTTTTCGAAGAGCTTGGAACCTTCATTGAAGAGGAGAAAGTTCGACGAAATCTCACATTGAAACGTCAAGGGGAACTGTTTTTCTTTTACAAAGCGAGTCATATTGTTGTGACGGAAGAATTGAAGAAAGTTCCGCTAACTGCTGAGGAATTCACGGGTATTCCAAGCTTGCTAAGGCAGTTGAATGAGGACCAGATTTATACAGTCGGCCAGCTTCCGATGGAGCTTGTGATTTTAGCGAAGTATGACAATGTTGGTGTAGGGACGGTTGAAAAATTGTTCGACCAGCTGAAGGCGAAGGTAACAGACAAGACCGTGCATGCTGATGACGAGACTTCGACAGAGCGGAAGAGCTTCAAGAAGTGGGAATCTTTATATGTAAAAGTTAAGCTGAATGGCGAGCAATCTATTATAGAGGGCTCTAGCGTTCCGGCTATTTGGAAGGAAGCGTTGAAGTGGATTGAACACAATCGTCTGCCTTTGTATGACCTGGTAAAAGCGGGGATCATCCTTGGATCGACCGATAATGGCAAGCGTTATGTTATTGCGCTCCAGCCGATCCATCCAGATCAAAGACCATTTACGCAGCTCCATACTTACCAATCTCAACTTACAGGTGAAGTATATTATCTAGAAACGAAAATCAATCCAAAGTCCGGGCTTGAGACATTGGGTAAGGTTTTAAATCGACTGGGTGTTGAAGTGGATATACCGTTATTGAAGGGTGAATAGGAACGACAGACTGCGTGGTGACGCCACGGCAGTTTTTTTAGCATTATGTTACTTCCTCTTTTGCGCTTTTAACTTGTTCATTTCCAGTTCAGCTGCATATTCCTCTTGCGATTTCCCTTGCTTGAAGCTTTCAGATTGGATCTTTCTGAACTTGTTGTCATTTTGATTTGGCATGGATAAACCTCCTTTTTATCATGAATATTTTGTTCAAAGTCTGGAGGTTTATTCTGTCAAAAATGAATCTATTTATTTAAAAGGTAGCTGGTTAAATTTCTCATAATTCTGTATTATTTTGCTATTCCGGATATAATGAAAGCGCTTTACATGTGAAACTATTCACAAGTATAATAAGAGTGTAAATAAAACATTATTCATTTCCGGGAGGAATTACAATGTTAGCTGACCTTATCTATGAATTCAAGAATTGGTGGATTGGAGAATTGCCAAAGGTCGGACATGAGGATTTTGAAAGAATTGAATCAAAGCATACAAGAGTTCATCACGACGAAGATATATATGAAGTCATTCGGGTGCATTAATAAGACATCATCGGCAGTCTGATTCCAACTGAATTGGACTGTTTTTATTTTATAGTAGATAATCCTTTCTGACTGTTATATGATTAGACTTCATTGATGTTTGTTTTTTCTATACGAAAATGGATAAAGCTAAACAATGAACGTACACGAATATGGAGTTGATTTTTTGAGTAAAGCAAAGGGCAAGAGCGGAACAGGAAGAGGTACTGGCAAGAAAGGCTGGAATCGCTGGCAAGCTAGTGCAAATAAAGCTAAGAGTTTCAAGCCGTACAAAAGTAAAGGTGTAAAACATGGGGATACTTCAAAGGATGGAGCCTCTGAAAAATAGTGATATTAAGGCGTTGATCCAGAAATGGATTGACGTTTTTTTGTGTTAATGTATTTAATATCAATAAAATAGTTATAAATATTAATAAAAATTTATTGTAAATCGATAAATAACATGATAAATTCAAATTGACAATAAAAGAATGAGGTGCTTGTGATGAAAAAAAAGTTCAACACTTTTTGAAGGTAGCTGTAATTTTTATCGGCCTTCCTGTTCTTGCTTTGTGTCTGTTTGCTTTGCCTCAGATTGCGTCTGAAGCGAATGAAGCAGCAGCAAGAGGTTTGGATTTGGCTTTTGTGGTGTACGCACTTTTAATGGTTATGTATGTTTCTGCCGTTCCATTTTACTTCGCACTGTATCAATCATTTAACCTTTTAACCTATATCGACAGGAACCAGGCTTTCTCTGACTTGTCTGTAATAGCTCTCAAAAAAATTAAAAATAGTGCCATCATCATCAGCGGAATGTATGTGGTGGCTCTCCCATTTGTCTATATCTTGGCGGACGCAGATGACGCACCGGGTCTCATACTCTTCGGAATGGGGATGGTTTTTGCTCCGCTAGTGGTTGCGGTCTTTGCTGCAGTTCTCCAGCGACTTTTAAAAGAAGCCATCGATTACAAAGAAGAGAACGACTTAATAGTCTGAGGTGATAACAATGGCAATTATAATAAATATTGATGTGATGTTGGCTAAAAGGAAAATGAGCGTAACGGAACTTTCAGATCGGGTTGGAATCACAATGGCTAACCTTTCGATTTTGAAAAATGGAAAAGCAAAAGCGATCAGGCTTTCAACTTTAGATGCAATCTGTAAAGCATTAGAATGCCAGCCAGGGGATATATTGGAGTATAGAAGTGATGAAGAGTACTGAGATGAGTGGTAGAATAGTTAATTGCTAATTGAGTTAATAAAACTTGCGGTGGTCCAGAGCAGGAGGATTACCGCATTTTTTAATGGTTCAGATTAATTTTTTATTAAAGATGGTTAGTTTGAATAGCAAGAATAAGGACATGTACACGCACATATGATGGGGGGAAGTCTGTATTAGGGGTGGGGATAATGGCGAATCCGATTGTTGTCAGGTCGTTGGATGAAATACAGTTTTGGTCCAGAATCATGAAGGAACATGCTTTGTTTTTAAGCCTTGGATTTACTTACGAACAGCAGCAATTGATAGCTGAGGCTCAACAATTTATTACTGTCTTTGAGCGTATCGAGGAAAAGCTCTCAAGGTTTTCCGCGGACACGGATATACGCCAAATTCAAGCTTTTAACAATGAGGTTTATCAAGCGGCTGTTGCCATTTGGAGTTACAAGAGAAAGGTGTTAGGGTTAACTCTACGCTGTGAAATCCGGACAAATAATTTTCCGTTATTGGTTGACCATGTTAGCAGAGAAGCTGCTTATTTTGCCAACAGGTTAAAAGAACTTAATGAAGGAAAACTAGCCCCTCAACCTGATAAGATCATTCAAGAAAATCTTTTCTTTTTAAAAATTATGGCTGACCATGCAAAATTCATCGGACATCTCTTAGACCCTTCAGAAAGAAAGCTAGTAAATCAAGCAAATGAGTTTAGTCATGATTTTGACCAACTGGTCTTTCAAGCGGTTGATTTAGACTCCATGCGCCCACAATCTGAAACAGTGCCAATCTTAGATCAATTCCTGGATCAAAATAGAGTTTCAGTGATCTCACTAAGGGACTTTAAGAAAACAGCCAGAGAATTAATAGAGGCTTGCCGAATTAAAAGCAATATTCATCCACTCTTAGCAGACCATACATTTAGAGAGGCAGAAAGGTTTTTAGAGATCATCGATTTATTTGACGCTCATCTTACACAATCGAAGCAGTAAAAAACCGCTGGGACGTACCTGTGCACAAGGTTCGTCCTGATGCTTTTTTGCACATGCATTTAATAGACATTCGGATGGTTGAAATGTCTAATAAAAGGTAATTAATAGACATTTCAGAAGCGGGTGGATCGTGAAATGTCTAATAAAAGGGGTTTAATAGACATTTCAGAAGCTGATGGGGCTTGAAATGTCTAATAAAAGAGGTTTAATGGACATTTCAGAAGCTGATGGGGATTAAAATGTCTAATAAAAGGGATTTAATGGACATTTCAGAAGCTGATGGGGATTAAAATGTCTAATAAAAGGGATTTAATGGACATTTCAGAAGCTAGTGGAGCTTGAAATGTCTATTATAAGTCGAGTTTGTCCCTAATCATTGCCCAATACGGTTTGTATTCTGCTATATGTTAAAGTAAATCTCTAAAAACAATAGTTTTATCATATACAGCTTTTATTGTATAGTAATGGGGAAGATGAGGGATTCCTTAGCATTTTAATCATTTTATCAACTGCGATTCTATTGCCGCTTTATTTAACCAAGTGGACAAAGCGGCTTCATCACGAGTTTTCCGAGTGCCACCCAGCCTGAGGTTTTAGCAGCTGGTGTCAAATAAGCATTCTATTTCATTACAGGCATTTCAGTGGGTGGATTAATTTCTTCATTATTTGTGACTAAAAAAAACCCTGTTAAGGAAGAGAAAAAGTACCCAGCAGCGGTAAAATCAAAACGACTAGTATGAACGTTAAAGGTAGTAGACGCGGGGACGAACCCACTGCTACTGCCTCTAAGGAATATATTGACAATGTGTGTTATCCCAGTTAAACTATTCTAAAATTCCAAATAATAAAAGCGCTGAAGAGAAGAGTAATTAAGTATTCGATATTTCCAGAGAGCCCCCGACCGCTGAAAGGGAGTAATATTCGGCTTAATGAATAAAGTCTCGGAGCATCTTACTAATCTGATGAAATCAGGGATCGTAAGACGGGTTCTTCCGATATCAAGATAGGGTATGAACGTACCTGAAGAGGTTGGTTTGGCGACAAATCAACAAACTGAGGTGGTACCGCGAAGTCAAACTCTCGTCCTTAAGAATTTCTTGGGTGGTGGGAGTTTTTTTATTGCATTTTTATCAGAGATTAATAGAGCGGAGAGGAGAAATAAGATGCTATATTACTAGATATTCCATCTCAGTTAGAAACAGAAAGATTAATACTTCGTGCCCCGAATCGAACAGGTGACGGAAGCATCGTCAACCAGGCAATAAGAAATTCATTCAGTGAATTAAAAGCTTGGCTGCCATTTGCACAAAAGCTGCCTGCAGTTGAGGATACAGAGATTAACCTTAGGAAAGCGCATATTAACTTTTTAAAAAGAGAGAGCTTTCGTTTTCTCATTTTTAATAGAGAGACGGATGATTTCATTGGAACTGCCAGCCTTCAAGGAATCGACTGGTCCATTCCTAAATGTGAAATTGGTTATTGGATTAATACCAGGTTTAGCGGCAATGGATATATGACTGAAGCGGTAAAGGCATTAAGTGATTTTGGACTTAATCAAATTGAGTTTAAGAGAATCGAAATTAGATGTGAATCAACAAATCTAAAAAGCCGTGCTATCCCCGAAAAACTTGGATTTGAATTAGAAGGTGTTTTACGGAATGATGATTTATCGGCAGACGGGAGCAGGCTGACCGACACTTGTTTCTATTCAGTCATTACAAAAAGAGGCCCATAGATAACATGGATTGCTCTGAACTGGGGTATGGATTGTTTACGTATAGGAGATTCAAATGGGAGTTTTTATCATATGATGAAGGAAGTGTACTTTAGAGATATTGATCATACGAATGAATGCACTGTGAAAAATATAAAATTAAAACCAGGCCAGGAAAGGTTTATCGAAACCGTTGATGAATGTTTAAAAGAAGCTGCTATTTATCACGAATGGCACCCTGTTGCTATCTACTATGATGAGAAAATTATTGGATTTGCAATGTATGGCTCTTTTGGTCCAAATAGAGATACCTGGATTGATAGAATCATCATAGATGAAAGATACCAGGGGAAGGGTTTTGGAAAAAAGGTAATGATTAAACTTATAGATAAAGTTTCAAAAGAATACGGGGTCAAGGTTATTTATTTAAGTATTATCGAGGAAAATACAATCGCTCATAGATTATACAAAGGCTTGGGATTTGAATACACCAAAGAAAAAGATCCTAATGGAGAACTGATATTTAAATATACTATCCTATAAATTTCTTTATACAAATTTAATTAACTGAAAAATGAAACCTTTTTTTCAACACACTCGTAAAGTTTATATATAAAACGGTAAGAGGTGGGGCTTGGCCAGGAATACAGATTTTAGTGGACACCATATTGAAATTGCTGCAATTTTTGCAGTGTTCATCGTATTCGGAATTTGGGTTTACTATGATTCGGACAAATATTTTGTCGGGGGTATTTCATGCGGAAAATCACAATATTTATTCTCGCTTTATTCACCCTATCTGCTTGTAATAAAGGTTTTGAATCATTGGAAGAAGCAGTACAAAGCCAATGGAAAACTCCGATCAATATTGTCAACCAGGATGAGGACAATCAGTTAGTTTACTATTTAGATCAGACTCAACATATTCTAGGAAATTATCAATATGAGAATGGAAAGTACCGGTATGATAATGAACAAAGTGTTGGAACAGAATTTGATTCCGAGAATGGATTGCCTTTTTTGTTATCAGCTAATCATTTTGATGGTGTAGGAGATATCATACACGGGGCAATAAAAACAGAGCGAGAAGTAGATAGATTTGTGATTGAGTATAAAAATGGAGAGGAACAGGAAATTAAAGCAACAAATAATACCTTTATAACTGAATTTCCATCTTATTTATCAATCGAAGCAGTCCAATTCTTTTCAGAAGTTAAAAATGCTTATGCTTATGATAAAACAATGAAGTTATTGGAAGTTGGAAATAGCTATCTCAATAAAATAATGTATTAAAACAAACTGGTGCGTTGGTCCATGAAGGATTAACGCTTTTTTTGTTGAATTCTAATTAATGGAAAAAATAATTCACGACACTCATTTTTTGAAGTAAACGAAGATGTATATAAGGGTGTTTTGGAAAGAGGTTTCCTATTGGAGAAAAAAACAGTATATTTTCCGCTGCCTTTAAGTTGGCTTTTTGTATCTTTTAATTAACGAAGTTGACTGATTAAAAAATAGAGAGAGTCCAATTAATAAAAAAGTGAGGAATTTTAATGTTAAATCGAGTCATTAAGCAATTTGGATTGGAGATAGATTCACTAACCGAGGTAGAAGATTCACTAGTTCTACCGTTAATAAATGTACATTGACGAAAGGTCAAAATGTATTTTGAAAATCCCTTATACAAAATTAAAGTTTCAGAGTGAGTTGGAAGCCTATGAAATATTAAAAGGTAGAGTTTCCATTCCTGAAATGTTGGATTAATGGGATAGTACTTTAAGATTCGCGAAATTTCTCATTAATCATAGTAATAATAACGCGGAGAACAAAATATCTTAACGAACTTTTTTAGAAGATTTTAAGAATCATACTGTAATGTATGAAATTATTGGTAGAATCGGAGGAGAAAAAATTGGAGAAACAAAATTCAGTTGCCAAAGTGCTCCGTGTCATTGGGATTATAATAATGATTGGCGGCTTTTTCCTAGCATTGACCACGGGATCCAGTCAAAATTTAGGAATGGCTTTGCCCGTCCTTTTTTCCAGTTTTGTCACAGGCATGCTTTTTATTGGGTTCTCTGAAGTTATTGCCTTGCTTCAAAAAATTCATTTTCAACTCTATCAGGACGGGAGCAAGGCGACGGCTTCATCAAGCAACGAGCCTGAGGTAGATCAACCTCAAGAACAGAAAGAGTGGCAACCGTCGCCACAAGATCTCGAAGACATCCAGGAACTCTACCAGGACCAAAAGGTCACAAAGATTGAAGCATCTCCATATGAAGATTATTGCGTAGTTCAGATCGAGGGGAAAGACCACATCGAAGTGGTTGAGCTGGGAGGGTTCAAGCCAAAGAAGGTTACTGCTGCTTCCAAACCTGACCTTGTGAACAATATACAAAAATGGTTTAAGAATCTAACTCCATCCTGATAAAAAGCTATTTGATATTTTATTAAAGGGTGCATTAGAAAATAAAAACCATCTTATAAAGTTAGCGTATATGCTATAATCTATAAATGTAGATTTATTCGAGGTGACTGAATGAATAGTGAACAAATGCTCAAAATCATCTTAGAACGATTTGATAAAGTTGACCAACAGCTTAAAGAGGTAGATCAGCGTTTTAATGAGGTAGACCATCGTTTTAATGAAGTAGAACAACGCTTTAATAAGGTAGATCAACGTTTTACTGGGGTAGATCAGCGTTTTAATGGTGTGACCACCAGTTTAAGGAAGTTTTAACTAGGCTGGACCGTATTAAAGAAAGCCAACAAGAAGACGTTAAAGGTACCCTTCAATTAATTTCTAAGAAGGTTGACGGTATTAGGTATGACGTTGATTTTTTAAGTGAGAAGACGGGGAAACATGATACAAAAATAAATAGTCTCGAAAAGAGAATTCAGTTCTAATAGTGGGACTGATTTTTTATGTAGTAATAATATTTGATAATGAAAAAACTTGCCAAGAGTTTTGTGCCCTAAGCAAGTTTTTTCTAATATCAGAAAGGAAAATACAAGCTGTTTTTGGTTGGTTTATTCCGCTTTTATCCCTGACTGCATTTCATAATTCCTTAATAGCATTCCATTTGCTTTTACCATCCCCAGCTTTTCGTAGTAGGGGACGAGGTCATCGTCACAACATAAGTCAATCATATAAATATCAGCAAGTTCTGCCAACATTCGATTGACAAATTCCTTGCCGATTCCTCTATTCTTGTACTCTGGCAGCACTTCAAGGAAGGGGATATAGGCGGATAGGACTCCATCACTGATTGCTGCAATGAATCCAACCACTTGATCAACATCTTCATTGAGTGCCAGGACGACTTTGCTGCTGTTTTTTAATAGTTTGAAGTGCGTCTATGGACTCGGTGGGGTAGGCCAGCCGACAAAGAAGCCTTCCAACATTTCAGGCGTAATACACTCAAGTGAATTTTTGAATAACATACTCTTTCAACTCCTCAATTTTAATACTTAGGCAGTTGATAAGAATCAAAAGTAAAATAACAAATCAGTGAACCTCCAGACATTCATCTCTTTTTTATTATTCAATTTTATGAGGGGAAATCCTCCTAAAAGCCGTAAATTATTTCTCGGGAAAGCGCAGGATTTGACTTTATTTTCAGACTTTATTTTCAGACTTTGTCGCTTTATAGGACATTGTGGCAGTTGCCCGAGCTGGATAAGAAACCTGTCGAAAGTGTGTTTTGGTTTTGGCTGGACATTTAGCCTAGTTCTGTTTAAGTTTTCAGTATAGATAGAAAATTTCAAAAGAATAGGGGTTGGGGAAATGATTAAATTTAAGAAGCCAGATATCGAGAATTTTTATCGCACCTTTAATATTCAAAGTTTTACGGTGAGTCCGGACGAGCAGCAATTGGTGTTCAGCACGAATTTAACTGGGAAGTACAATCTGTGGGCAATGGACCTGCCTAACCAGTATCCATATCCGCTGACATTCATTGATCAGACATGCCAGGCGTTGCGCTATTCGAATGATGGTAGCTTTATGGTTGTTGGCTTTGATAATGATGGTGATGAAAATGGCCAGTTATACGCACTCCCTCCTGCGGGTGGAGAGATGGTGCCGCTTCGTACGGCTGAAGGACACCGTCATATGCTGCCGTTCCTATCAAAGGACGATCAACGGCTTTATTACACTTCTACCAAGGGCAACGAGACCTACTTGAATATTTACCGTTATGATATCGAATCAGGTGAGGAGAGCGTTGTCATTGAGGGAGAAGGTGCGGCTTGCTTTTTAGTGGCTGTTGACGAAGACGAAAATAATTTTGCTTACCTAAAACAATATGCCAATACATACGCGCCTGGATTTATTTTTCAGGATGGGAAATCTTACTCGCTGACTCCTGAAACGGATGAGCAATTCACTGTCGGCGAGGGAGTGTTTGTAGGGGATGAGTATTACTTTGTCACTACATATAGTGAGGATTTTGATTATCTTGCAAAGTTCAATCTTAAAACCCATGAGTTTACCAAAGTTCTTTCGATTGAAAAAGAAGAGTTCGGCGCTATCCGATATGATAAGAGTACCAACAGCCTTTATTTTGTAACTTCAAAAGGCGTGAATGATTATTTATATCAATATGATTTGGCTGAAGGAACATATCAAAACAGTCATTTGCCAGCTTCGATCATCCAGGGTGGATCAGTCGCTAAGAGTGGTAATGTATATATTCTGGCCGGATCAGCGACAAAACCTAATAACATCTACATGAAAGAAGCGGGCAGTGATGAGTGGAAGCAGCTGACGAACCTGTCTGTTCCTGGAGTCAAGGAAGAGGAGCTTGTAGATCCTGATGTTCTGACATACTCATCATATGATGGCATGATGATGGAAGCTTTATTTTTCAAGGCGAAGGAAGATGTCAGCAATGGCCATGTCATTCTTTGGCCGCATGGTGGCCCGCAGGCTGCAGAACGTAAATTCTTCCGTGCGATGTTCCAATTCCTTGTGAACAGAGGCTATAGCATTTTCGCACCGAATTTCCGCGGATCAACGGGTTACGGCTTGGCTTTCACGAAGATGGTCGAGGGCAACTGGGTGAAGGACCACGCTTGATAACATTGCTGGCCTTGAGTACCTTTATGAAAATGGTCTGGCTGACAGGGATAAGACATTATTGATGGGCGGAAGCTTTGGCGGATACATGGCACTGCTATTGCACGGCCGTCATCCGGAATACTTTAAAGCAGTAGTAGACATTTTCGGACCATCAAATCTATTCTCATTCATTGATTCTGTCCCTGAGCATTGGAAACCAATCATGAATCAGTGGGTTGGCGACCCGGTAAAGGACTTCGATAAACTTACAGAGTATTCACCAATTACTTACCTGGATACGATGACTAAACCAATGCTGATCATCCAGGGAGCCAACGACCCGCGCGTTGTGAAGCAGGAATCAGACCAGATCGTCAAAGCCTTACAGGAAAAAGGCCGCGACGTGAAATACCTTGTACTTGAAGACGAAGGGCATGGGTTCTCGAAAAAAGAAAACGAGATTCTTGTGAACCGGACGATTCTTGAATTTTTTGATCAGTTTGTTGAAGCGAAGGTATTAGCAGAATAAATTCTTTATGCAAACTCCCCAGCTGCAGGAGGGATTACCTGTGTTGGGGAGTTTTTATTTTGCAAAGAACAGCTTTATTCAGATAACGTGCATTAACATATTTAAAAAAAACGTAATTTTTTCATGGCAAAAGGAGGAAGTGAATTTCATGAGTAAACCGGGATGAGTTAGGGAAAATACACTTTGTTAACACAAAGGAGGAATTTTCAATGGCAAAAGTTTTAGCGGTATTATCTAGCGGATATAAGGACGAGGAAAACAATTATGAAACTGGCTGGTGGGGAGAGGAATTATTTGCCCCGATGCAGCTTCTGGAAGAGGCGGGCCATCAGGTCGACCTGGCATCTCCGCTTGGAGGCAAGCCTGTTATCGATAAAGTGAGCATCAGTGAAGAATACGATCCGAAAGGTACTTATAAAGAGCTTTATGAGTCCGGAAAAGCGGATGATACGATGAAGCTTTCAAATGTAAAAGCTGACGACTACGATGTCGTGCTGGTTGTAGGCGGACATGGTGCAATGTATGACCTGGCGAAGAACGAGGATTTACATGAAATAATGAACAAAATTTACGATGGAGGCGGCATTGTTGCTGCTGAATGCCATGGACCTGCACCGCTTGTATTTGCGAAGCGGCCGAATGGTGCAAGCTTCATCGCTGGTAAAAAAGTGACCGGTTATCCTGATGAAATGGAGCCAGAAGGTCTATTGGATATCCTGCCGTTCAGCCTCGAACAGGAAATGAGAAAGACCAGTAATTATGATCAGGGAGATCTTGAAAAAACGGGACATGCTGTATGGGCGGACGAGCAGCTCGTTACAAGTCGTGACCCATTTTCTTCTGAGTTAATGGGAGAAGAGCTGGTTAAGGCTCTTGAGAAGAAGGGGAAATAAATTTCTCTCTTCAGGAGAAAATAAGCCAAGTTGGTAATTATGTTAAGGAGAGTTGATTTTGTAATGGCAAATGGCAATAAAGTAGCGATTATCACAGGTGGTGGCAGCGGATTAGGGCAATCGACTGCATTTAGATTAGCAGAAGAAAAAGTGAATATCGTTGTGGTTGATATCAGCGAGGAGGGTGGAAAAGAAACCGTAGAGATGGTGAAAAAGCTTGGAGTAGAAGCGATTTTCATCAAAGCTGACGTTTCAAAGCAAGAAGATGTAAAAAATATGTCGATCAAACGGTAGAACAATTCGGCAAGATTGATTACTTCTTTAATAATGCGGGGATATCAGGCAGCGGCTCGTATTTCCTCGATTCCTCCATTGAAGAAATTGAAAAGATTGTCGGTATTAATCTCTTGGGAGCACTATACGGTGTTCGTTATGTAGCTGAGGTTATGCTGAAGAATGGCGGAGGTTCCATCGTGAATACAGCCTCTAGTGCGGGCGTGATTGGCCAGGATTCTGTTGTCACCTATTCTGCTACAAAGCACGGAATAATTGGATTAACTTAACGAAGAGTATGGTCGCAGAGTATGGAAAAGACGGGCTTCGGGTGAACGCCATAGCACCGGGACCAACCGAGACGCCAATGGTCAAAAGCTTTTACGAAGCAAATCCGGCAATGAAGGAAAACGCAATGAAAGGGATCCCTCAGAGACGATTGGGAAAGCCGGAGGAAGTTGCCGAACTGGTAACATTCCTGCTGACATCTAAAGCACAGTATATTAATGGAGAAGTCATCCGCATCGATGGCGGGTTTACTAATACTAAATAATAGGGAAGCCGGGGTGAGGGAGATCTCGCCCTGGCTATTTATAGCAACTAATTCCGTGGACTTAGTCCTACCATCTATAAGCATTTTCACATGTATTAGCGATTGGTTCATAGTAACAATGTTGTTTATATTGTCCTGCGAATGGTTGATTGTACCATGTAGATGGACATGGAGCATACGGATTAAAATACCAAAGAGCATACTTGGAAGGCTGCTGTCTCCAATAATCCAATGTTTGCTTAGCCAATCTCTTTTCTACACTTCTTGCTCTGTTATAAAAAACGTTCCCCTTTTGAACGGCCTCAAATGAATAGTTTCCTCCTTGAATTTGAAAAATCACGTCCCGTACAGACCTTAAATCTTCAAAATCTAGACAATTTGCTTTCAGTCGATTTACAACAACATTTCCAACCATAAGCATCCCCAGCGGACCTTCACCCTCAGCTTCCGCCCTCATCATCCTGGCAATTAATGCAACATCACTGTCGACATACTTTACCCTTGGCATTTTTATCACCTCTACAAGAATTGTATTAAAAACAGCTTGTAATAATGTTAAGAGGTTCTGTATAACTGGAGATGAACATTCATGAAATCGTTGAAGTGAAAGGGAGACAAATTCCGTACTATCCAGTTAGAATTTAGCTCTTAGATTAAAAAAATAAAAAATACCGTCTATTGTCACACCGAACTTCGGGACTTCTAACAAGAAATACATGTGACCGTAGAGGACGAAAAGAACAAATTAAGGTCACAAGAAGGACCAACTTGTGCCCGTGAAAGAGGAAAATCACAAAGTTCGGTCACAAGAAGGACCAACATGTGCCCGTGAAAGAGGAAAATCACAAATGTCAGTCACAAGCAAGAACAATATGTTACGGTAAAAGAGAAGAATCACATAGTAGGATCAAATACTTATACAATCAGAGACGAAGTGGAATCAATCAATTACTTCATCCTTAAATAACGCCGGGTTTGCTGATGTATTCAAGCTCTGGGTCGACGCCCAAAGGTTCCCAAGGAATCTTGGCATCATCTGCTGTGAAGGTAAGACGCCATACCTCGAAAAATATACAAAGAGTTTTAAATAGTTACGCGCATTCCCTGGCAGATGAATTTCTTTTGCATAAAACTCGTTTTCGGTCACAGTCGCAAAGGATCGTGTTTCAAAACCTGAAATAAAACGGGTTTTCTCACCCTCGTACTCATTCTCGATGAAATGGATTTTCTTGATAATCGTTGGGTCGTCGCTGCCATCGTAATTGGCCAGTCTCGCCTGGTTGAAAGCTGATACAGAATCGAGCTTATAAACTACAGAAAGCACATGGCCGTATGCTTTGTCATGCCCTTCATAAAATGGCTTAATATCAAACTTATCCATTAAATCAACCAGAATGAGTTCCTCATCTTTTAAATATGGAGGCCGGAAAATCTGCCTTGAAAGCTTCAATTCATCGAGCGAATTACACTCAACTGATATGAAAAAGTACCATTGGCCATGATCATCTAGGCTAATATCATACGATTTCCCGTCCTTTTCCAATATGTAATCCTTAAAACGATTTTCATTGTCAAAAGTAAAATCCCGTTCCGACTCCTTGCCTGGCATAAAGCCGAAAGGGGATTCGATTGGGACAGCAATCTCTGAATATAATTTATTTATCATTACCAACACACCCTTTTAAAAATCTAAGATACATACAGATTACCCATTATTATTTAGAAGAACACTGGAAAGTGGTGATAATCCGATGAAGCGATGGTTAAGACTAATGATGTTCGTCTCCTTTATATTCAATTTATGATTCTACGAGAGACGGGTTCGGGTACGGAAGTATTGAAGAAGCAACCTGTGAAGGGATTGCGGAAGTGAATACCGACGGACGCACTGATTACATATTAGAGGATTGCAACCAGGAGGAAAAGGAACTGACAATACTGATGGTAGGAAAACAACTGTAAATTACTGTCGATAAGAGGCAGGAGGAGCTTCACCAATACTTATAGAAATTATCTATTGAATTTAATGCACTGATAAGGAGTGAATTTTCATGATAAGTAAAATCGGTCAAATTATGTTGTACGTAAATGATCAGGATGTTGCAATTAAGTTTTGGACTGAAAAGTTGGGTTTTGTTGTTAAAGCAGAAGAGGATAACGGTTCAGGGTTTAGATGGATTGAAATTGCCCCGAGTTTAGATTCTGCAACAAGTATCGTACTGCATGATAAAGAATTTGTTGCAAAAATGTCGCCAGGACTTAATCTTGGCACTCCTTCATTAATGTTTTACTCAGAAAATCTTGAAGAATTCCGCAACGATTTATCAAATAAAAATGTGTTTGTCGGTGAAATTGTAAACATGCCTTCAGGCAGGGTATTTAACTTTGCCGATGATGAAGAAAATTACTTTGCTGTAATGGAAAAATAATATCTTCGAAAACAAATGAGCCGTTTTTTAGAAAGCGGCTTTTTTATTTTGTCTATTTTTTACTAACGAAAGATAATTATATATTGGAAAAAGAAGGGATATGCCATCTTGTATCGAATCTTATCACCGAATGGTTTTGGATGATAATAAAATGAGTATGGAAGAAGATTGATCCCATACTCAAATGCAAATCTATTAAAGAAAGTACTCCTTGTACATAAAAAAATGTCGCTATTACTGATCCAATTAAATAGAGTATAGAAGCGTAAAATGCATATGAGGGTGAAAACTTTTCCGGTGATTGATTCATTTTAATTCCTGTTTCACCTTGGACTTGCATATCAATGCTTCGGCTTGTAAATCCGCCTGATGAACTAAAGAAGTAAATGAAGAATGTGCTAGCCAGGGCTACGAAAACTGAAACCTCTATAAAGCTAAAATCCATTATTAACGTTGCTCCGAAGTTGATTAATCCGATGATTATCAAAGTAGCTATAAAACTTATAGTTTTACCGATGGTAAAGACCCCCTTTTAAGTTGTTACGCGTGACAATAGAAAAAGGTTTCATTTTTTTGTAAATTAAGGGAGTTAGCCTCTTAAAAATGTGTCAGGGGAAGACAGAATCATTAGTATATAGGAACACCAACAGCCGAGGTATTAGAAAAACAGCAGATCGACTCCTTAAAAGAAGATGTAATGCATCCAGTGGATGGGGAAGCAGATCACTTATTTGTGATTAAGGACAACGCAGAATCTAAAGCTGTTAATCTGGAGATTTTACGCATAGCAAGACAATAAATCGCTGGATCTAAAATAAGTGGGGGATTTCATATTAAAAAACTAGTCATTCTCTTTGTTGTCTTAGTGCTTTCAGCCTGTGGACCTAGATTAGATGAAAATGCTCAATTAGCAAAAGAATATTTAAAAGATCAAGGATACTCGATTAAATCCTATGAGGGCAAATATTCTCATATTATAGAAAGGGAACAATTAATTCATGAGCCGGACATTTTTGTTTGGGCCGTGCAAACAGTGGAGCCGGATGCTTATATTGGAAAGGAAATCACACAGGAGATTTTTATTGTGAAAAATCACCCTCTAAGTAAAATTTACGGTCCGCAGAAAAGTTTTACCTATAAGGTATCAGTCAGTGTTTTTATGTTTGATGGGGAAATAATTGGCGGTACATCCTTCCCAATCGGAAATGGGATTGGTGGTTCGCCATATTCACTCGATGGCAAAACTGCTGAAGAGGTTATAAAAATGGACTATGCAGAATGGCAAAAACAATGGTATGAGAAGTATGGAGAATGATTATATTACCTGCTGCCCATTAACGGCAGCATTTTGCTATCAAATACTCTTTAATAAAGAGGAGGTCTGTTTTGGAAAAGAATTTCGTCTATTTATTATTAACAATAATATTTTTTGTGGGTTATGTATTAATATTTGATTATTTTTTTCAATATACTGAAATGATGTTTGTGCCTTATGGGCTCCTGATATTCATTTTGCAAATCGGCTTTTCCATTGTGATCCTCTTTCCTGTTTCGGTAATAACCACTAAAAAGATATTTGATATCCTTCGAGGATCTTAGGCTACTTACAAAATTAAGCGAATGAAGTTGATTTAGATTCGTAAGAGTAATAGTGAATTGAACATAAGAAAAGCTATCACGATAAAATGATTCGTAATAGCTTATCATTATTGATATGATTATTTTTCATCATATCCAAAATTCATAAGTTGATAGCGGCCTTTAATAATTTGGTAGATGCCGTATAATATTAGTCCGGCTGCTACAATAGCTAATAAAAATTGACCGAATGGCTGGCTTGCTAATTCTGTTAATGCACCGCCGAGACCTTTGGATTCGTTGGGGTTATTTGTGTATGCTGTTCGAATGAAGAAAAATCCAACCATACTGAGAACAATACCTCGGGAAATCAGCCCAATTTTACCAGAAAGGTGTGCGATTTTGCGTTCTTTATCATTCATTTCATAGGTTTTAAATTTGGACATGAATTTCTCTTTAACTCCACTATATAGTTCGTAAACTCCATATCCAATAATGATTGCTCCAACCAGTCCAACCAACCAGACGCCAAATGGCTGCTCCATTAACTTGGCCGAAATCGTTTTCTCTGAATTGCCACTGCCAGCAGATCCAGTCTTGCTGGCTAATTTTATTGCACCAAATGCTAAATTCGTATAGATCAGTCCGCTGATGAAATAACCCGTTCTTTTAATCAGCCCTTTGGCATCTGTTCCTTCATTTTCAGGATCCTTTATTGCTTTGATAAAATCCCATAAGATATATCCAATTAAACCAATCCCGATAATCCATAGGGCAACTTCACCAAAAGGCATTTCGGAGATTGATTGAAGTGCACCTGAGGTCCCAGTCGTGTCGCCTTTGGGTCCGAATGCAGCTAAGGCAGCGAGCACTCCAACCATTACAAACACCAGACCTTTTGCAATATAGCCAAAGCGTGCAAATCGGCGCATCCAAGGTTTAGCTTCTTTCAATTTATCTTTAACTTCTATATTTGATGGTGAATGCATGTTATGAACACTTCCTCTATTTTTCTCTCATTTATAAAAATCGTTCCCCCTTTTCCTAAAAAGAAACCAACTGGGCTTCTTGTTTTTGTCATCATTAAGTCTATTGTTTTATTTTTTAGCAGTACGGGAAAAGTAGAAGAAATTCTATCCTAAGGAGGTATGCAAAATGCCTTATAATTCTTTAAAAGACCTGCCGGATGCTGTAAAGGATAACCTGCCGCATCATGCCCAGGAAATATTCAAGGAGGCTTTCAATTCGGCTTCAGAACAATACGATGAAGAAGAAACAGCCTTTAAGGTAGCATGGAGCGCTGTTAAAAATGAGTACGAAAAGAATGATGATGATGAATGGGTAAGAAAAGAAGAAGATTAGGGTTTTATACTTTATTACAGCCGCTTTCCTTTAAGGGGAAGGCGGTTTATTTTTCTACCCTAATCGACAGATTTATTTTATAATATGAAAAAGGGAGGTGAGAAAAATGTCAGAAGAAAGACTTGATCGATTAGAAGGAATGATGTCGCAACTGATTACCATGGTTGGTAATCTGCATAACAGCATGAGTGATATGCAAAAGGACATGAAGGAAATGCAAAAGGACATGAAGGAAATGCAAACTGCTCAAAAGGAACATGGACAAAAGTTTGAATCTATTGAGTTGAGAATGGATAAAATGGAAACAAAGAATGAATTAAGGCACCAAGAGGTATTGAATCAAATTAAAAGATTGGAAAAAGACCAGGATTTCATCTGGGAAAAGGCAGTGCGAAATGAGAGAGAACTTGAGATTATGAAAAGAACTTTGGAATCGTAATCTAAGCATCTTTTCGCTGCCAAGCTTACCACCTATCAGCAAGCTTGGCAAGTTTGTTACTAACATTTAAATTTCCTTAGATGACTCTCCATGGAATTGCTCCAGCAACTCGATTATTCTTTTGTTCTGCTCCACTTGAATCTCCGAATTTTTATACATGCGATAAATCCAGATTAAGAGTATGACAAGTGAAATCGGCACTGCTAAAACTATGAAAAATGAAATCATCCCCATTATAGAAGGCGCAAACATATTATCCCATCCCTTATATTCATATTACCAAATACAACAATTTTTCCATATGTAGATTACTCCTATTTTATGAACTTATTCAGATATTTTAGTGTCATCGAAAAAGGCAAACATAGTGCAAAATATCTAAGGTAAAGTTTAATAGACATTTTGAGAGCAGCTATTGTGTGAAATGTCCAATAAGTCTTGTTTAATAGACATTTTGAGATCAATCATGGTGTGAAATGTCCAAGAGTTGCTTTTTAATGGCCATTTTTGAGAGTTATCACAATTTTAAATGGCTAAAAACTTACATATCTTCAATAAACAGAGTGTATTAAACTCTACGATAAAATAGCCATTCTTTTATCTGCCCAATCCTGCTCTATTTTTTCCCGCTATGCTTCTTCAAAGTGGTATAATTATCATAATTATTAGAAAAGTCACCAGTGTAAAAATAGAGGAAGGTGATGGTATGCATTTTCTTCGTTATCAATGGGAGCCGTATTTGTCGTATGGGCAGCTGTTTGAGTTTGAGAAGAACAAGGTTGTCTATCATCAGGGGGAAGCTGGCAGAGGAATTTTTTATTTGAAAAAGGGTGAAATCAAGGTTACGCTTCTTTCGGACAAGGGGGATGAGCGGATCATCAATATGGTTCCGCCTGGGATGCTGTTTGGTGAACATGGGTCCATGGGGAACCTTATTTGACGAGCGGGACGACGACTTGTCCATCGCTGGTTTACCATTTTTCCGATGATGTCATTGCAGCGATTTGCAAGAAACATCCGGAAGCCGCTGGAATTTATACAGATTCATTGATTTATAAATTCAGGACGCTGGCGGAAATCATTGCCCATCTGGACAGTCCGGTGGAGCAGCAAATGGCCTTCTACTTGCTTAAGCTTGTTCAGGAGAATGGGAATGCCTCGATGAATCAAACGGTTTTTTCTAAGTACATTGGCACGTCCCGAATCACTGTGAACAAGATTATTCAAAAGTGGAAGCAGAAAGGGTACATAGAGCTTCACAAGCGTGAAATTGTTATCATCGATTTTGATAAAATAAGGGCGATTGCCAGCAATCCGCATGTGGATTAACCAACCAGGTTTCTGAGGAAATCTGGTTTTTTTATGAAGTATTTTCTTTTGTCAATCTCAATTATGCCTGCTTCCTGCCATTGTTTGAGGACCTTGTAAACCGTGATTCTTGTGAGTCCTGTGCAGCAGGCAAGGTCTTGCTGTGAAATAGGAATCTCGTAATTTTTGAATTCATCGCAAATATTGTGGAGTAAAACGGCTAGTTTTTGTTCCGATGTAAGCGCATTCAAATTTATCCGATCTAAAAGGATTTTCATTTTGTGGATGACGCTTTTTGAAAAAAGTTTGAAGAGCTCTGGGTGGGTGAGCATCAGCTGTCGGAATTCGTTTGCTGAGAAGTGATAAACGACGGAGTCTTTTACTGCGATTGCGGTTGTGAAATGTGTTTTCTGATCGAGTGACTGGACACCTAAGAGTTGGTTCGGAATGACGATGTTCAGCATGTTTTCTTTTCCAGCGGCTGATTCTGTAACGATCCGCACAAGTCCTTTGTGCAGGTAATAAAAACCTTCTCCAAATTCTCCTTGCTTATAAATGCACTCCTTTTTCCTGAAAAACTGGCGAGTGCCGTATTTTAAATAATTCTCCCAATGAAAGACTTCTTCATAAACCGTAACCATACCAAAACCTCCCTAAGAGTGAAGTTGATATCTAACATTATCATAGGGGAAACGTTGAAATAATTCTATAACTTATTAGATAATTTAGACTTTTAAGAAACTATTTCTCAAAAAACGTTAAATAGGCTACAGTTACGTTCAAAAATTAGTATTACAATTCATTATGAATTTTCAATTAATTTTTTCAGGAGGGTGAATATGGGAATTAGGACTGGAGCTCAATATATCGAAGCGGTTAAAGCACGTAAGCATGAGGTATGGCTTTCTGGGAGGAAAGTCGAGAATTTATTTGAGGAGCCGGTGTTCAAGCAGCCGATCCTTGAAATTGCAAAGCTGTATGACATGCAGCATGATCCTGAATTCCAGGATAAAATCACTCATGTTTGTGAGGAAACCGGTGAAAGAGTGAACAATGCATTCCTCGTACCAAAAAGCTATGAAGATTTAGTCAAGCGCCGCAATGTTTTCGAAGCATTTGCGAAGGCAACATTCGGCCTAATGGGAAGGACTCCGGATTTCTTGAACGTCGTGGTGACGTCGATGTACTACAATTCTTGGTTCTTTGAAAAATACAATAAAAACTGGGCAGAAAATGTCCGCAACTATTATAAATACATCCGTGATAATGACATCTTCTTAACCCACGCAATCATCAACCGCAAAATGACCGCAGCAAGACTTCACATGAGCAGAAGGATACGTACACACACCTTGGTGCAGTGAAGGAGACACCAGATGGTTTGGTCGTCAGGGGTGCAAAAATGCTGGCAACGCTGGCTCCGGTAACAGATGAGGTTATCATCTACTCATTCCCTGGATTCGCGCCTGGTGATGAAAAGTACGCACTGGCATTTGCGATTCCTATTGAGACACCAGGACTGCGCATCATATGCCGTGAGCCGATGCAGGATGGAAAGCGCTCCTTCTTTGATCACCCGCTTGCATCAAGATTCGAAGAAATGGATGCCTTACTAGTGTTTGATGATGTAGTTGTTCCTTGGGACCGCGTATTCCTATATAACAATGTCGAGGCGGCCAACAAGCTTTATCCTATGACAGGCGCGGGACAGCAGCCAGCACATCAATCCGGTGTAAGGGGTCTAGTGAAATTGGAGTTCGCGACACAGGTGGCGATGAAGGTTGCCGATACAATCGGTGTCGATGCATACTTGAACGTCCAGGAGCAGCTTGCTGAAATCGCGCAGTCACTTGAATCAATCAGGGCATTATTGAAAGTTGCGGAATACGAGCACACAATGACTGAGCATGGTGAAGCGATGCCAGCTTATGTTCCCCTGGAGACCATTCGCGGGTTGCTGCCGAAAATGTATCCGCGGGCAATTGAGGTCATCCAGATTGTTGGTGCAGGAGGCTTGCTGATGTCTCCAACAGGAGCGGATTTTGAAAGTGATGAACTAAGAGGTTCAATTGATAATTACTATGTCGGCCGGGAAGGAATTTCTTCTTTGGAACGCGTCAGCATTTTTAAACTCGCTTGGGACCTGTGCGGCGAGGCGTTCGGACAGCGTCTATTGCAGTATGAGCGCTACTACACAGGAGATCCAATCCGTAAACGCGGAATTTTCTATAACAACTATAAGCGCCAAACACCACTTACGATGGTCGACGAGGCCTTGAAGGGTGCACAGCTGGATAATAAGGAAGCGCTTACAAACTAACCTGCAGGAGGAGAAGGACAGATGAAAACACATATTTATTCTTCATTGGAATTGCCTCAATCTATCGTCGCAATTGGAGCGTTTGATGGGGTCCATCGAGGACACCAAACGGTAATCCGGCAGGCAGTGCAACGAGGCAGGAAGCTGAAGGTTCCAAGTGTGGTGTTTACATTTGATCCTCCACCGCGGGTGTTTTTTCAAGGAGCAAGGATGCTGACCACAGTCGAGGAGAAGCTGGCGAAAATCGAGAAGCTCGGTGCCAGACATGCTGTAGTTGCCAGGTTTGATGAGGTGTATGCAGGAAGAAGTGCTTACGAATTCATCGAATGCCTGGCCAAGTTGAATCCGGCCGAAATCATGGTCGGCGGCGATTTCCGCTTTGGCAAGGACCGGCTTGGAGATGTTTCTCTCCTTGAAAAGTATTTTAAGGTTTCTGTCACGAATCCAGTCCGCTGCTCTCAGGGAAGCGTGATTTCTTCCAGCAGGATTCGTCAGCTCATTTCTGAGGGTGAGATTCACCTTTCGAATTCGCTGCTCGGCTGGCCAGCAGGAAAGTAGGGTTCTATTTTACAAGAATAGGAGGGACAGTGCATGAAGTTGCTTGGAATATCAGGTACGATCATCGGCGCGAAAACAGGCATTGTTGTCCGTAAAGTGCTTGATGATGTGAAAAAGAAGTACCCGGACATCGAGGTGGAAATGCTCGATATGATGGATTACGATGTCGAGTTCTGTGACGGCCGCCCGCCGGAGAAATATTCAGCAGATACGAGAGCTGTGATAGAAAAAGTAGCGTCTGCCGATTTTTATGTGATCGGAACACCTATTTTTCAGGGATCCATTCCAGGGGTGTTGAAAAATCTGTTTGACCTTATTCACCCAGATGCATTCCGGAATAAAGTGATGGGATTCGTCGCCAATGGAGGAACATACCAGCATTTCCTGGTTATTGAAAATCAGCTTAAGCCAATTGCCGGATACTTCAGGGCGTTTGTAGCACCTAGTTATGTTTACGCCAATTACGATCATTTTAACTCTGAAAATGAAATCGCAGATGAAGATTTGCTGAAGCGGATTTCAGGTTTAACCGACGAAGTCGTTCATATGCAAAAGTCATTGAAGGGTAGCACAGCGAAGGTTTCGGAGTGAGTTTACCATTTTACCAGAATTGAAGGGAGACGATTAGAGATGAAAAGCCAATTTGTTCCAATCAATCTTATGAAGTTTATTGAGGAAAATAGAGACCAGCTTAAGCCGCCTGTCAATAACAAGGTGATCTGGAAGGATGCTGAGTTGATGGTGATGCTATTGGGCGGACCGAACAAAAGACGTGATTTCCACGTTGATCCATCGGAGGAGATTTTTTATCAAATCCAGGGTAGCTGTTATGTTGAGGTCATCAATGCTGAAGGCAAGCGAGAAGTCGTCGAAGTAAAGGAAGGCGAAATGTTCCATCTTCCTGCGAATGTACCGCATTCCCCTCATCGTGTAGCTGACACAATTGGTCTAGTAATCGAGCGTAACCGTGCACAGGGTGAATTGGAGGATTTCGTCTGGTTCTGCGATGAGTGCGACCACGAAATGCACCGCGCGACAATCCAGCTGACAAACATTGAAAAGCAGGTAAAGGAAGCAATCGCCAGCTTTAATGGAAATGAGGAGCTGCGCAAGTGTGATAACTGTGGACATATGATGCCGCCAGAAGCGAGTGAATGGAAATGCGAGTAGACTTCCATACGCATATCATCCCAGAAAATTTCAGTGAGCTGACACAGCGATTCGGCGGTGAAAAGTGGCCGACACTTGAGCGCACCTGTGCTTGTGGCGCTAATATCATGATTGCCGGCAAGGTGTTCCGCGAAGTGACCGACCAGGTTTGGGATGCTGAAAAACGAATCAAGGATATGGAGCGGGAGGGAGTCGACATTCAGGTTCTTTCTCCGATTCCTGTCACGTTCTCTTACTGGGCTCCGGCCGAGCAAGCGGAAATTTTGGCCAGGGTGCAGAATGATTTTATTGCAGACCTGGTTAGCCAATATCCGAGTAAATTCATTGGGCTAGGTGCAGTGCCGCTGCAAAACGTTGAGGTTGCGATCCGCGAGATGGACCGATGCAAGCATGAGCTAGGATTGAGCGGCATTGAGATTGGAACAAATGTAAATGGCGTAAATCTTGATGATCCTCAATTTATTGAATTCTTCGAAATGGCGGAGAAGTGGGAAGTTCCTTTATTCATCCATCCATGGGAGACACTTGGAAAGGAACGGATGCCGCGCCATAACTTGATGTACACTGTTGGGATGCCAAGCGAAACGGCTCTGGCTGGAGCAAGCTTGATCCTAGGCGGAATCATGGATAAGTTCCCAAAGCTGAAAATCTGTTTGGCTCATGGCGGCGGTGCGCTGCCATACTTGCTGCCGCGTTTGGATCAGGGTTGGAAAGTGTGGCCGCATCTGCGATTGCTTGATAAGCCGCCAAGCCACTATGCAAAGCAATTTTACTATGATTCACTCGTGAATGAGCCGGTCAACCTGAATTATTTACTCCAGAACTTCGGCCATGAGCGCATCATCATGGGATCAGATTATCCATTTTTGCTGAGGGAAGTTCCTCCTGGAAAGGTCATCGACGATACTGTCGGTTTATCAAAGGAACAGACAGAAGCGATGCTCGGTAAAAATGCGCTCAGGTTCTTGAATATTCCTGTTAAGGTGGGGTGTTGATTTTATGGAAAAGGCCTTAGTTACGCCAGAAGAACGTTTGAAAGAGTTAGGCCTGACCTTGCCACCTCCCCGTCAATCGGCAGGGAATTATGTGAGCTGTGTAAGGACCGGCAACCTGATTTTCACATCCGGACAGGGAACGAATGAATACCGCGGCCGGCTTGGCGAAGATGTCTCTATTGAGGTTGGCTACGATGCGGCAAGGCAGTGCATGCTGAATTTGCTGACGGTGCTGAAGCAGGAATTAGGTGAACTTAGTAAGGTTAAGCAGGTGGTTAAAGTCCTTGGCTTCGTGAATAGTTCGCCTGATTTTACAGACCAGCCGAAGGTCATGAATGGTGCTTCTGACCTGCTCGTACAGGTGTTCGGTGAACGCGGAAAGCATGGGAGGTCTGCTGTCGGCATGGCGCAGTTGCCTTTAAATAACGCTGTCGAAGTCGAAATGGTCGTTGAAGTTGAGGATGAGGAGGGCGGATTAGGATGAATCTTGCTCAACCACAGGCAATAAAGGATGCAAAACTATTTATTAACGGTGAATACCGTGATGCGATGACTGGGGAGACATTTGATACGATTGACCCTTCGACGAACAAGAAGCTGGCATCCGTTGCGAAGGCTGGCGTCGAGGATGCGAAGCAAGCAATTGATGTCGCACAGAAAACTTTTGAAAGCGGTGTCTGGAGTGAGATGCTAGTTGCTGAAAGAACAAAGATTCTGGTCAGGATGTCTGAACTGGTCATGGAAAGAGTCGATGACTTAGCACTGGTCGAGACGCTTGATGTCGGGAAGCCCATCAAGGAAAGCCGCGGGTTTGATATTCCTCGTGCTGCGGCGAACCTTCGCTTTTTTGCCGAGATGGCTAACTACATTAATCATGAGCATTATGACCAGTCCCGATATATGTCTTATTCAAAATACGCTCCGGCTGGGGTGACCAGTTTGATCATTCCGTGGAACCTTCCGTTCATGCAGATGACCTGGAAGGCTTCGGCGGCTATGGCAGCTGGCAATACGGTTGTCGTAAAGCCGGCTTCATATACACCATTGAGTGCAGTAATGCTTGGCGAGATTGCCAATGAAGCGGGATTGCCACCAGGAGTGTTGAATATTATCACGGGTCCTGGCGGCACGGTGGGAACAGAGATGACACGAAATCCATCAGTACGAAGGATTTCCTTTGTCGGTGACAGTACGACAGGCCGCACGGTGATGCAAAACGCAGCTTCACAGCTGATTCCCGTTTCACTTGAGCTTGGCGGTAAATCGGCCAATATAGTGTTCGAGGATGCGGATCTCGACGAAGCAGTTGCGGGATCGATTGAAGCAATTTTCAGGAACCAGGGTGAGATTTGTCTTGCAGGTTCTCGGTTACTGGTTCAGGAGAGCATTTACGATCGTTTCATGGAAAAATTCGTAGCAGCTGCTCGCGCGTTGAAGGTCGGCAATCCGCTTGATCAGGAGACGGATATGGGAGCCCTTGTGTCAAAAGGCCATCTGGAAACCGTCGATGAGTACGTTCAGATCGGATTGGCTGAAGGTGCTAAGCTCGCAACAGGCGGAAAGCGAATTGCGAGTCTTGGAGAGGGCAACTTCTATGAACCTACTGTTTTATACGATGTGGATAACAAGATGCGCGTGGCCCAGGAAGAAATCTTCGGACCCGTGCTCGTTGTGATTCCATTTAAAACAGAAGAAGATGCAGTGCGGATTGCGAATGACTCGATATATGGATTGGCTGGTGTCGTCTGGACGAATGACCTGCGCCGCGCTCATCGTGTGGCTGCTAAAGTAAACTCCGGTTTATTGTGGATCAACTGCTGGTATTATCGCGACCTGCGCACACCGTTTGGCGGGTCGAAAGCAAGCGGCATCGGACGCGAAGGCGGCAGGCACAGCTTCGAGTTTTATACCGAAGCAAAGACGATTACGATGAAGCTATAAAAATATGTTTTTTTAAAGTATTTCAACTGGAGATATATTTGCTACAACTGGAGATAAAAGGTGTCCAACTGGAGATATAAGTTGTCCAACTGGAAATAGATCAGGCCTAACCCGGAAAAAATGCTCAACCGTCGATATCTTTACTCTAACCGTTGATAAAAGTTGTCCAACCGTCGATATATTGGCTCCAACCGTTGATAAAAGCCGTCCAACCGTCGAAAAATTTGCTCCGGCAGGATAATTAGGCTGATTATGCAAGAATTTTCAAGCCGAAACTCGGAAACAGCAGTTCAATGGGGAATAAACGGGCACCAACAGGGATTATATTGATCCCAACGGGGATTAAATCTCATTCAACGGGGATTATTTTACCTCCAAACGAGAAATGGTAGTCGAACTGGTATTAAAGTAATACAATTCGAATTAAAACGAGGTCAACTGGTATTAAAGTCAATTCAACTGGTATTAAAAGTGTTCCAACTGGTATTAAATCGAAGCCAACTCGAATTAATACCAGCTCAACTGGTATTATCCCGGAAAAGGTGCTCATTTCAACTGTTCAATAAACATTTTAAACAGATAAGGAGGGTGATTTCATGAACGCAACGATTGGAAAAATCGCTGGAACACTTCTAAAAGCTGAAAAAAGTAAAAATCCTATACCACCGCTAACTGCACAATATGAAGATCTTACTGTAACAGATGCCTATAATGTCCAGCTGGAAGTTTTAAAAAAAAAGCTAGCCTCAGGACGTACCGTTATCGGCAAAAAAGTCGGCCTTACGAGTATTGCGATGCAAAAGATGCTTGGAGTGAATGAGCCTGATTATGGCCATTTGCTTGATGATATGAAAGTGGCAAACGGGGGTACTGTGAAGATGTCCAACTTCCTCAGCCCGAAAATCGAAGCGGAAATTGGCTTTGTGCTTGGGGAGGACCTCAAGGGGCCTAATGTCACGTTCCTTGATGTGCTGATGGCAACGAAATATGTGGTACCAACTTTGGAGATCATCGACAGCCGGATCGCGGATTGGAAAATCGGTCTCGTTGACACCGTGGCTGATAATGGCTCATCTGCGATGGTAGTAGTAGGAGACCAAATGACAGACATAACTGGTATCGACTTGCGGAGTGTTGGGATGACTTTTTTTAAAAATAATGAAATGGTGGCGACTGGATCGGGTGCAGCGGCGCTTGGCCATCCGGCACATGCCATTGCCTGGCTGGCGAACAAGCTTGATGAATTCGGAATTACGTTAAAGGCAGGCGAGCTGATATTACCAGGGCGCTTTCGGCAGCCATTCCTGTGCAGACAGGCGATACGGTTTCCGCTCAGTTTGGTCCGGTCGGCACCGTGTCAGTGACTTTTGAGTAGGAGGTGTGCACGTTGGCGAAAATCAAGGCGGCAATCATCGGTTCCGGCAATATCGGGACCGACCTTATGTATAAGCTGGAAAGAAGCCAAGTCATTGAATTGACAGCAATGATCGGAATCGATCCTGAATCTGATGGCTTGAAGCGGGCAAATGAAAAGGGGTATCTCACATACCATAACGGAATTCAGGCATTGAAAGACAATCCTGACATGGCTGACATCGTGTTTGATGCTACCTCGGCAAAGACACATGTCAGGCATGCAAAGGTTCTCGCAGAATTGGGAAAGCTGGCCATCGACCTGACCCCGGCGGCAAGGGGACCATTTGTCTCTCCAGCTGTTAAAACAGATGCTTATTTAAACGAAAAAAACGTGAATATGATTACATGCGGTGGACAGGCAACAATTCCGATTGTTCACGCGATCAACTCAGTTGCTGACGTTAGTTACGCAGAAATCGTCGCCACGATCTCCTCAAAAAGTGCCGGTCCGGGAACGCGTGCGAACATTGATGAATTCACGATCACGACGCGCAGGGGAATTGAGGAAGTAGGCGGAGCGGACAAAGGGAAGGCGCTGATTATCCTGAATCCGGCGGAGCCTCCGATTTTAATGAGGGACACGATTTATTGTGAAGTGAAAAATATGGATGAAGCTGCAATCTCAAAATCGATCGAGCAAATGGTCGAAACTGTGAAGGAATATGTACCGGGATACAGGTTGAAGCAGGAGCCGTTGTTTGACGGAAACAGAGTGACAGTATTCGTTGAAGTCGAGGGTGCGGGGGACTACTTCCCGATTTACGCCGGGAACCTGGATATCATGACAGCGGCAGCGACTCGGGTTGCTGAAGACTTCGCAATCCATATGCTTGAAAAACAGAGTGTCTAAGCGAAAGGCTGGGTGAAATTTTTGAAACGCAAAAGTGATAAGCCTATCAAAATTACAGAAGTTTGCCTGCGTGACGGCAGCCATGTCATGCAGCATCAATATACAGAAGCACAGGTCCGGCGCGTGGCGCGTGAGCTTGATGATGCGGGTATGCATTATATCGAAGTAAGTCATGGAGACGGACTGGGCGGTTCAACGCTGCAATATGGTAAATCGCTCGTCGATGAAATGAAATTGATTGAAGCGGCGGTTGATGAGTGTCAAAACTCAAAGGTGGCGGTGCTGCTTTTACCAGGAATCGGGACGGTCCATGAACTGAAGCAGGCCAACCAAATCGGCGCTAGTCTTGTCCGGGTTGCCACTCATGTAACAGAAGCAGATGTTTCAGCCCAGCATATCAGCATGGCGCGCGAGCTAGGGATGGAGACGCTTGGCTTCCTGATGATGGCCCATATGGCGCCAACTGAAAAATTGGCAGAACAGGCGAAGCTGATGGAGAGTTACGGGGCACAGGCTGTCTATGTCACCGATTCTGCAGGAGCCCTTTTACCGCATGAGGTAAAAGAAAAGATAGCTGCTTTAAGAGATTCATTGTCTATCGAAGTAGGTTTCCACGCACATAACAATCTTTCATTAGCGGTGGCAAATACGCTGACGGCGATTGAAGAAGGAGCAACAAGGATTGATGGAAGCATCCGCTGTCTTGGTGCAGGTGCTGGTAATGCACAAACAGAGGTTCTTTTATCAGTATTGGACCGGATGGGTGTCAATCTGGGAATCGATATTTATAAAATGATGGATCTGGCTGAGAATACCGTTGGACCGATGCTTCCGAGAGCGCAGGAGATTAATAGAGGAAGTCTCGTGTTAGGTTATGCCGGTGTTTACTCGAGTTTCTTGCTGCATGCTGAGAGAGCTGGTCAGAGATTCGGAATCGATTCAAGAGATATTTTAATAGAGTTGGGCAAGAGGAAGGTAGTTGGCGGCCAGGAGGATATGATCCTTGATGTCGCTGCTGAACTGGCCAAAGCCAGGAAGCTGGAGGTGTAAAATATGACGATTACGAAGGGTGTCGACCTCGAAATCGTGGAATACTTATATTCTGCTGAAAAAGAACGCCGCGAAGTAGTGAAGGTGACCGATCGTTATCCAGAGCTGAGTTTTTCTGATGCTTATTCGATCCAGGAAAAATTGATTGAGAGACGTGAGAGGGATGGGTCTCGTAAAATTGGCCTGAAGCTTGGATTGACGAGTAAAGCGAAGCAGCAAATGATGGGTGTTCATGATGCGATTTATGGGTACCTGACGGATGATATGCTGGCGCTAGAGTGGGAACACCTAGATTTTACAGAGTTCATCCATCCAAAAGCAGAGCCAGAAATTGCGTTTTTCATCGATAAGGATTTGGAAGGAACCAACGTATCCGCGGAAGATGTGTTGGAAGTGACGAAATTTGTGGCACCGGCAATCGAGATTATCGACAGCCGCTATTTGAATTTCAAGTTCACTCTGGCTGATGTCATTGCGGATAACTGTTCATCTTCAAAGTTCCTGATCGGAAGCAAGTGGATGTCACCTCGGGATCTGGATTTAGGCCAGCTTGGTATGGTGATGTCGAAAAACGGACAGGTTGTCCAAACCGGATCGAGTGCCGCCGTCCTGGGGCACCCGGCAACATCAGTCGCGTGGGCAGTCAATAAGCTCGGTGAAGTTGGAAAAGGGATCAAAAAGGGAGACGTAATCCTCAGTGGAGCGGTGTCAGAGGCGACAGCTTTTGAACCTAACGATAATGTGCTAGTGCAATTCGCCGAATTGGGCAGCGTTTCTTTTACATGTAAATCAAGCACTTAGTTTCTATGACTAAGTGCCTTCTTTTTTAGTTTTGAATATTCAAATATAAAGATAAAATTTATGTTATATGTTAAGCACTTTACACTTTTACTTGTAAAAAGTGATTATAATCACAGTTAGAGACAGCTTGGGATAATATTTTGGTAGCGTTTACAAAAAGAAAAAAGGGGTGCGAGGAAATGATTGGTTTTAGAAAATTTAGTCTGACACTATTAATTTTTATGCTCGTGTTGACGGCTGCTGCATGTGGCAATGACACCGATGCAAAGCCTGCGGCCGGATCTGGTGAAAAGTACTCATTCAAGCTTGCGCACATAACCCCAACGGACCATATGTGGCATAAAGCCGCTGAAAAATTCAAGGAGGAACTGGAAAAGAACTCGGATGGCAGGATGACAGTGGAAATTTACCCTGCAAGCCAGCTTGGAAGTGAGGCTGATATGGTTCAGCAAATCTCTTCCGGTTCAGTAGACTTCGGATTGATTACGGCTGCATATATGAGTTCACGCGCTCCAGCGTTCACTGCCTGGTTTGCTCCATACGCTTTTGAAGATTTAAAAGAGACGAATGCAGCACGCGATACCGAAATTGCGAAAAAGATTTTGGCTACCCTTGACGACCAGGGACTTAAAGGACTCGATTACCTGTTCGCCGGAAACCGCGTCATGCTTTTCAAGGATAAGGAAGTAAAGAAGCCAGAAGATATGAAGGGATTGGCATACCGTGTTACACCAAGTCCTCCTCTGCAGGACTTTTATAAATCACTGGGAGCTTCTCCTGAGTCATTGCCATTGCCGGAAGTATACGCCGCGGTTCAAACTGGGGTAATCGATGGAATGGATATGGACCTTGATGCGACGATTACGAACAAGTATCACGAAGTTGCCAAGTACGGTGCGGTAACAAACCACATGGTATGGCCTTCGGTCGCTATCATGAATAAGGATAAATATGAAAAGTTATCTGATGCTGATAAAAAATCGTTGAAGATGCGATCAAGGCTGCAGCAGATTATTCTGCTAATACACGCGCATCTCAGGAAGAAGAATTCAAAAAGACACTAAGCGATACTGGGATGAAGATTTATGAAATCGACCAGAAGTTATTTGAACCGTATATCAAGCAATTCGATGAAAAATATGGACCAACAGATCCGCTGATCCAGGAGTTCATCGACACATTCCGCAAATAACTTATTGGAGGGAAATGCGTGAAATACGTCAGCAATATGGTAGCCAGTTTCGAAAAGAAACTGGCTATTATCCTCATGTTCGCCATGGCTGTGATTGTCGCGGCTGCCGTTATTTTTCGATATGTATTCAATAACCTTTATTCTGGGCGGGAGAAGTATCGATTTTCTTATTGATTTACATAACGTTCATCGGCGCAGTCTCGGCTTGAAATATAAGACACAGGCGTCTGTAACGCTGATTACAGATTATCTGGCAGAAAAGATTAATAAATGGGTGGCGGTACTCGCCATATCTTTATGCTCTTATTCATGGCGATTCTATTATTCTATTGTTTTACCTGGATTACTTCCTCATCTGTGACAATTCAAAGGTCGAGTGCGATCTTGCTTCCTATGTGGATTCCTTATGCGATCCTGCCTATTGGATTGCTGTTCGCGACGATTCATTTAATTAGTAATCTGTTTGATATTATTCAAAATCAGCATATTGATAGTGAACTAGTTACAAATCTCCATGCTGCCGCAAAGGAGAGTGAAGAAGAATGATGGCACTGGTTATTTTAGCATTCGTTATATTTTTGTTAATGGGGATTCCCATCTCGCTTGTGCTTGGAATGACAACGATTGTTTACTTTTTGGTGACTGGCAATACAATGCTGCTCGAATCGACTCCACAGCGGCTGTATTCGGGGATGGAGAACTTCGGGTTGTTAGCGATTCCGTTGTTCATGCTGACAGGTGAGTTGATGAATAGCGGAGGGATCACCAACAGGCTTGTGGTATTTGCAAGAATGCTAGTCGGTCATGTCCGCGGCGGACTTGCTTATGTAACGGTTATCGCCAATATGTTCCTTGCATCTATTCTGGGATCCGCGAATGCCCAGGCTGCGATGATGAGCAAGGTTATGGTACCTGAGATGGAAAAAGAGGGTTATAGCAGGGAATTTTCGTCGGCATTGACACTCGCGAGCTCTATCTTAGCTCCAATCATTCCGCCGAGCATGATTTTCATCATTTACGGAACTTTGTCTGGAACTTCGATTGGCGGTTTGTTCATGGCCGGGATTATTCCCGGAACGATTTTTGGTGTCGGTTTTGTCTCTTTAATTGCCTATTTAGGTTATAAGCATAATTTCCCACGCAGTGAGAGAGCCAGCTTAAAAGCTATTTTCGACTCTTTCCTGAAGGTACTGCCAGCCATTTTGGTTCCCTTTGTCATTACTGTCGGTATTTTAAGCGGGGCTTTCACGGCAACCGAATCCGCTGCAGTCGCTAGTGTGATTGCATTCATTGTCGGGATGTTTTTTTACAAAGAATTGAAGTGGAAGAGTTTGTCGAAAATTTTGGTTAACACCGTAATCGGTACAGCAACGGTTACCTTCTTAATTGCGATGGCCAATTTGTTTGGCTGGCTGATTGCTTTTGAACAAATTCCACAATTGATTGCGAACTCGATGTTGTCCATTTCAGATAACCCGTTTGTATTCCTATTGCTGGTTAACATCTTCTTGTTACTAATAGGGACATTGCTGGATGGAATCGCAGCTCTGATTATCCTTGTTCCAGTGTTGATGCCTTTGGTTACAGGGTTCAATATCGATCCAATCCATTTCGGCGTGATTATCTGTATCAACCTGACAATCGGGTTGTTGACACCGCCAGTCGGAACAGGACTGTTCATCGTGTCCTCCATCGCTGAAGTAAAATTCGAACGCTTGATTAAAGCCGTTACTCCGATGCTTTTAATCGGAATCGCTATGCTCTTCATCGTCACTTATTTGGAACAAACAACCCTGTTCATTCCACGATTGCTAGGATTCTAATTCGGGTGGTGACAGGCACCGCCCGAAATTTGCACATAAGGAGTGGGTGCTATGCCGATTGTCCAAGTACAAATGCTCGAAGGTCGAAGCGACGAGAATATAAAACAGTTGATTGCTGGAATAACTGAAACAGCAGTCCGAACTCTTGACGTAAAGCCTGAGCAGGTGCGAGTGATTGTCCAAACGGTTCCTCATCAATATTGGGGCGTTGGCGGTGTTACGAAGGATGAGATAAAATCCCAGCTCTAAATAAGAAGTTGGGATTTTTTAGTGGATAAATTAAAGGATTTCGATTGGTTAAAACGATTTGTTAAGAAGGTTAGCTTGCCGATTTGTGTTAGGTAAAAGGAGTGATTGTAATGTTAACAAAGTTTGTGTATTAACGATTAAGGTTGGAGACATGGCAAAAGCACTTGAATTTTATACAAAGATGCTCGATTTTGAAGTGTCCAAGCATTACGGGGAAAATATCGTTTCATTAGTATATAACGAGATTCCGATTGTATTGGAAAAATCTGAAGAAGAAAGTCATTCCGGTAGCCAGAAGGTTTTATTGGGAATCCTCTCTGAGAATATCGATGAAGATGTTGAAGTTCTACGCGGTAAGGGAGTAAAGATTCTGTTCGATGAATCCAGACCGTGCCCGAAGGAAGGTACAATGTGATTGAAGATCCATTCGGCAACCAACTAGAGCTTGTGGAGTTTTCGAATTTTAAGTAATGGATGGAGGCTTTGTATGTTGAACTGTTCTTGATAGAGGTAATCAGAATAAATAAAAGCGAAAGAACCACCTTCACAAAAGGTGGTTCTTTCGCTTTTATTCAGTTGGTTTCTCACCGTTCGCGATATCAGCTGCGTAAGGAATGATTCCTTCCGCTTCGATGCCGAATGTATCGATTTCCTGGGAATGAAGAACTGTGCCATCCTTATCAAGAACAGCAAAGCCTCTAACTGCTATTGGAGACTCAGGTCCAACATGTTTGTTTTCTTGATCAATTTCAGTTTCTCATCCGAGATGACTGGATAATCAAGTCCCAACTCTTCTTTCATCGCTTTATGTTCTTTAACAGACGATGCGCTTACGGCGTAAATGTTCCCAGGGAACTGGCTGAATAAATCTTTTCGGTTCTGCAGCTCGACCAGCTGCGATTTACAGAAGTCTCAACCAACTCCTGTGAAAAAGAATACGAGTGCAGGCTCGTCCATATTTTCAAAGGATACTTCCTCACCATTTTCATCAGGCAGGAAAAGGTCCTTTGATTCAGATTCCTCCCCAGAACAGCCGCTTATGAAAGCACCGACCATTAATAACAGCATTAAAAAAATGTATTTCTTCATGGTGCACTCCTTATGTATGATCTTCTTCAGTATATATGGTTTTGCTGAAATCTCATTATATCATTTATGGACATTTTATATAGAATGCAGTGCTCCTTCCTCCTAAATTCCTATTTTTAATAAAAAAGAGCCTTCCATTTAGTTAAAATTCAGAAAATATGGTAGAGTTAGACTTAGTAACAGGTCATAATATCTAGTATTAAATTTGGAGGGACTGCTTTGCTGACGAACCACCTGGATTTCCGACTCGAGCCAAGGATTAGAGAACTTTACGAGGAGCATAAGAAACGTGCTGAAAAAATTGACTGGGGCTACCATGAATTTTTGCCATGGGATAAGGCAATGGATTTTAAACGCGTTCCCTGGGATGAAAGCCAGGTCACGTTGCCGACACCGGTTATTACTGCAATTGAAACAGCGCTCCTGACTGAGGTGAACCTGCCGTGGTTCACTTCTTATCTTGATCAGACATTTAAGGGGTCATTATCTGTCATCAAAGATTTTGTCCATACATGGACGGCAGAAGAGGACCAGCACTCAAATTTGCTGGAAACGTATCTGTTAATTACAAGAAATGTCGAACCAATGCGACTGCATCAATTACATAAAATGACGCTGGAGAATGGCTGGAACCCGGATTTTCACACGCCATTTGAGACGATGGTCTACACATCAATGCAAGAGCTGGCGACGATGGTTTTTTACAATAATGTCGCTAAGGTTGCAGGACCGCATGATCGGGAATTGGCCACACTTCTCCGTCGGCTTGCAAAGGATGAAACGCTTCACTACGCATTTTATCGAGATGTCATCAAATACCACCTGGAATTAGAGCCTAATTATTGCTACTACCTGGTCAACGTCATCATGAATTTCAAGATGCCAGGTGCTGTCATGCCGGATTTTGAAGACAGGATGGCCATCATCGCTAAAGAGGCGAATTATGGCCCACTGGAGTATTTTGATCAAGTCCTCGATGTCATCGTTGATTATTGGGATATCGAGAATCTAAGGCCGATCGCACCAGAAGCTGAAAAGGCCAGGCTGGACATCTTAAATTACCATGCGCGCTTGAAAAGGGTTAGGGAGAGGTTTTATAAAAATAAGTAGAAAAATGGAACCAGCAGTGTTGATTTCTGGTTCCATTTTTATTCCCTAAAGGTATTTTCCGATTTTTGCAGAATAGTTTATGGAAGACATATAAAAAGGAGCTTTTATGTATAAGGGAATGCTACTATTTACCGGAGGCTTGATCATGTATATGGCAGGCATCTATTTATCTACTAATTGGACCGCTGTTGGTGCGGCCATTGGTGTTTTAGGCGGGATGCTGATGGGTGCCGGTACCTTTTTTAAAATCACGAAAAGAAGGAATCAATGAAAGATTCCATTACTTTAAGTTCTCGTAATGTTCGTTAAATACCTTGAACAGCCTTTCATCGCCACCGCGGTCGGGATGGAGGGCTTTGAGAATTTTCTTGAATTCTTTCCTAAGCACCTGGCTATCTGTATTTTGTTTTAGACCTAACATTTCTTCCATTTGCGAAGGGGCAGTGCCGGATGCTTCGATTTGTGCATTTAGCATTTTTTTCAGCGTTCTAACCTTGGATTGCTCAATATGTAACCGCGTGTTCAGCAATTCCAGCTGTTCGTTAAGCAGATTATTCTCCCGTTTGGAACTTTCCAGTTGTTCGGAGAAATGGTCGTTGTACTTTTGAATTATGAACTCTGTCAAATCCTTAAGATGGATTTTATATGAAGCATTTCTTCTATGAGCTTGTTCGGCTTTTAATAGTCCTTCTTCAATCCACATCATTACATCTTGATCATCAGCATCTATTCCGTATGAAGTTAACTGTTCTGCAGCCTCTTTGATTGTCAGCATTTAATAGCCTCTCTTGTAAAAAATAATCAGACAAATCTATCATACCATTGAATTTTTGCAGAAAAAGAACAGAAGTGTGACATTGTGTTACATACAAATCCTCATGTGAAAATATGATGGAATTATATCGAAAAGGCAGGTGTATTAAAATGGTGTTTAAAATGAATGAAGCAATAGAAATCCTGGAACGGACGCCTGGAACTTTGAAAACCTTATTATCAGGTTTATCGGAAGGCTGGGTGTCCAGCAATGAAGGGGAGGGAACGTGGAATCCTTCCGAAGTAATCGGACATCTCATCGACGGTGGAAAATACAATTGGATTCCAAGGCTTAATATCATGTTGGCGGAAACAGATGATAAAAGTTTTCCGGCTTTTGACCGTTTTTCACATTTAAAGGACTATGCGCATTTGACAATTGAGGAAAAGCTCAGTGAATTTTCTTCATTGAGGAAGGAGAAAGTGTAACCATCTCATCCAGTGCCTGTCCAGCAGCAAGGTTCAAGTCTTCATTAAAGCCAAAGGTCACCCAACCAGCTGGCGTGTTAGCCCGCGGCATTTTCAACTGAAGATCCTCTCTGACTGTCAGGGTGATGTCAACCAAATCCATCGGGCACTCAATCGCCGTGCCGGAAACTTCGCCGTCGCCTTGTGCAGCGTGTCCATCACCAATTGAAAACAATGCCCCATCAACTGAAATTGGCAGATACAATGTGCTGCCTCTTTTTAGTTCTTTGCAGTCGATATTCCCGCCGCAATAGCGGGGAGGGGATGTACGGTGCACTCCTGTTTCTGCAGGTGCAACACCCATCAGGCCGATGAATGGATTAAGCGCAACATTCAAAGGGCGAGTACCAATTTCAGTCCTGGCTGTCATTGTGTCACGGTCCAATTCCCAATCAAGGCGAATTCTCTCAGACCCTGTTAAACCGACTGCATCATTTTGCCAGCTCTTTTTGCCGCCTGCCCAATTCGTGCCATACCAGCCTGGTACGACATCGTTTAATTTTACCTCAAGAACCATTCCGGCTTTTGCTCCGTTCACTTCAATCGGCCCAATCATCGGGTGGAGAGGGGTCTCTTCTTTTACTGCTGACGCGAAAAATTGTCTCTCTACGCCTTTTGCTTCAGAATAACCCCATTCAATATCGGGTGTTTTCATTCGAATGCTGTCACCAGAATTCACCTTAAGGATAGGTTTATATTCATTGCTAAAAGAACCGTGCAGGTTTTCGGATTTTATTTGAATTTTATGGATCATGACTGCAACTCCTTATGCGATTTCATTTTTTACTAACTTGCCAGCTTGTTTCTTTTTAAAAAGCCGCGGGTTTGTTCCAATATAAACACCGGATAGCACGAGGGCTGCACCGACGGCATGAGCAGAGGTGAAATTTTCACCTAAAAACAGAGTAGCCATTATGACTGCAGATACTGGCATGACATTGATGAAAATCGATGCCTTCGCGGCGCCAACTTCTTTGATTCCATTGTAGTACATGACGAACGAAACGACTGTAACCAAAACGCTCATATGAATGATCGCAAACCAGGTGGTACCTGTTGCCTGCTGGACGTCCTGCCATGATGTTTCTGATAGGGCAAACGGCAGCAGGAAAAGGGTGCCGAAAGCGACGGCATAGGTGGTGGACTCGACCGAGCTGAACTTTTTCAAAACAACTTTCCCAACGACACTGTATAATGCCCAGCTGATGACTGCGCCCATAAGAACGAAGTCAATCGGTTCAAACCCAAGCTTGAACAAGCTCAGCAGATGTCCCTCGGTGATGATGAAAAAGGCTCCAGAAAGGGCGATTGCCAAACCGATCACGTTATTCCGTGTGATGGTTTCTTTTAAAAACAGAGCCGATAAAAGGACTATCAAGACCGGATTGGAGGCGATGAATAGCGAGCTTTTGATCACCGGTGCATGCTTGCTAGCCAGGAAAAAGAAGATATTGTACAAGGCGATACCGGTAAGGCCCAGCACTGCAAACAGGCCATAATCCTTCAGGTTTGGTTTTTGGCGATTTTTCTCCATCACGAACATAAGTGGTATAAGCAGAATCACCGCACCAAAAAACCTAAAAAAAGCGACAGTAGCGGGTTCAAAGCTTTGGACAGCATATTTGCCGGCGATGAATGCACTGCCCCAGGTTGACGTGGCGAATGTCAACATTCCATATGTAAGCCATAATTTTTTGTTCATTGCATTCCCTTCATTCTTTTGAATTATTTAAATAGTATTGTAGCATCTTTTTCGAAATACGAAATAGTTTTTTGAAAATACATGCAAAAAAGAATATTCACCCTCAGGAGGTACCAATAATTGGATCAAACTGATAAAATATTCATAAAGGAGTGAGTGTATGACAGGCTTGATATTCCTGATATTTTTTACCGCAATCATATTAATAGTTGCCACAACCAAATTCGCTCTAAGGAAAATCTTTGATATAAAAAAGTGAATTTAATGTCATGATAAAAGATAAGGGGAAAGTTAGGAAGTTGTGAGTATACAAAAATTATAAAATCAAGGAGCGTCAATTAAGCTTCATTTTCTTTTGTGAGAATCTATCTAATGAGAGTTTTCTCTTATACCTTCGAGGTTTTATGGCTAAATACTTATCAATAATTGACCCAATCCGAGATTAACCAATTGCTAAGCGACCTTGAGAGAGTTAAGTCTCTATACCACTGAAAAGCAGGTCTAAATGACTTGCTTTTTCTATTTCCTACAGGAATTGCTGCTATTTCTCTCGAATAGGTAACGAATGAATCTAGTTAGAGGAGGAAGAAGTCCTATCAATGTAAAAATAAAACCATTAGTCGCAGGGCTGATATCAGGGATAGCCCTAGGATTGTTTTTAAAACTTATCCAATCTATAACAAGCATAAAAGTTTATACCTTATTGCTGAATGTTGATTACATACCTATTCTTAAGGATTTAAAATTATCTGAAGTTGTTGAGTTTGGTTTACATATAGTGATATCAATAGGACTGGCGTTCGTTATGAACTTTTACATAATCAGAAAGGACTTCCATAGAGAAGCAATCCGTCGCTTTGTCATTAGAATTAGCTTAATAGTTGGTTTGCTGCTATATCCAACAACGCTTCTTTCAGAACGGACACCACCAATCACAAGCGCATATGCCTTTTTATTTTGGATGGCGGGTCACTGGATTTATGGCTTCGTTTTAGGGAGAAATTTACAATATAAGGAAGGAGAGAGGGTTTGAAAAAGAAAAACTTCTATATGTAGTACTGGACAATAAGGGGATCTCACTGAAAACTTATGATTTTCATGAATTGGTAAAATTCCTTAAATCGAATATTCCGCAAAAATAGAAGCCTTATTAAGGGAGATAACAAATTGTTATATGCAAACAAAATGCCAGGAGATTACGCTCCTGGCATTTGTTTTTGTTGCTTATTCGTATGGAAGGTGAATTTATTTTTACCGGCTCGTTTTGAAGCATAAAGTGCCTCGTCAGCGTAACTAATGACGGTAAAAGGGTCGATATCATGATCGGGCCATACTGCACCACCGACACTGCATCCAACATGGAGCTTTGATTCAGCTATTTCATAAGGGTTGTTTATGTTCACAATAAGCTTGTGCGCTATTGCGGAAAGTACGTGTTTTTTTGACTCAGTCGGACTGCTCACGACCACAAGAAATTCGTCACCGCCAAGTCTGAAGATAGGGTCTTCTTTCCGTGAATTTTCTTTCAGCCTGCGAGCCACTTCCTTTAGCAGCAGATCTCCTGTTTGATGTCCATACGTATCGTTGATTATTTTAAATCCATCCAAATCCATATATAAAAAGGACAATGAATTCCCTGTAGTTTTGGCTTGTTTTAAAAATTGATCCAGCGCGACACGGTTTCCAAGACCCGTCAGGAGATCATGATGGGCCAGATTTTCCATTTTGTCCAAATTGGATTCTGTCCGAACCAATGTATCAACTAAGTCCCTTAAAGAACTGGATAGGATTTCAAGGTCTTGGATTCCTTTTATTAAAGGTATAGTGTTTTCTTTGCCGATTCTTAGATTATGGGCAGCTCTTGAAATCCTCCTTAAAGGACTTGTTATGAAACCGGCAAGAAGCCAGCCAATAATCGCAAAGACAACAGCAGTTATGGTGCCAAGTTTGATTATAAAAGATTTCAATTGTTCAACAGGAGCAAATGCGTTCTCTTCAGGGATTCGGACAATGACCGTCCATCCAAGGCCTGAATAATCATGTTGGCCGTCTCCGACTGCAAATCCCGTCAGATAATTTTTTCCGTCCGGCCACTCTTCTACGAGCCAGCTGTTGGCACCCTTCCTTGCCATATGAACACTTTGAACATCTATGAATTTCCCAGTCATACCATCTGGTCCAAGGAGGACGGTGCTGTCCAAACCACTCACCACAAATACTTCAGCTCCACTTAATTCATCCTTTAAAGGTTGTACTATTTCATCTTGTACTTGCCGCGACCATTCCCAACTTAGATGTGTAGCCAGAACACCAGTGAATTTTCCGTTTTCATCTGTTAAAGCTTTGCTGATGTCAACGAATTGCATCGGTTCTCCAGATGGATTCGGCAGCAGGTTCGCAAGAAGAACTGCATTATGAACATCGCCAATGAATGTTCCTTTTTTTCCTTCCTGGTAAACAGGGCGTTGTGAAATATCAGAGCCTACCAGAATTTTGTCTGATGCAGCGACCACAGTCCCGGCTGAATCAGTCAGACCAATCCAAGAAAATACGGGAATACTGGTTTTTAACTGGTCCAGCAAAACCTGTGCTGACTGTAGATCCTCTTGGGATTTAATATCTTCTATTTGACTTAGGACCTCAACTTCCCCGATTCGTGACCACATAAATGAATCTAGCTTATCCGCCATATGATAGGCAGTAGAAGACAGGCCGTTACCAATCTCTCTTTTGATTGTTTCACTTGAATGCTTGCTAATCGTTATGCTCAGCAGCATCGTAAGCGCAATGATAATGACACCAAAAAATAGAGCCATATAGGCTCGAAGGTTTATTTTCATGTAAAGTATTCCTTTCGCAGCAAAACTAAAAATCTCTACCC
>NZ_BAUW01000020.1 GCF_000517385.1 Mesobacillus boroniphilus JCM 21738
TAAAATCAAAAATTTTGATTTAACAGTTGCAAAATAGTTTGGAAGGAAATATAATACAATATATCAAGAGATTTTGATTAAGGAGAGCTGAAAGTGGAGAAATTCATTCCTTTAACAGACCTGACCAATAACTCAAAAGCCGCTAAGGAACCGCCGCTTCAAAGCACCTTTGTAAAATATGAAAAGAAGTTCAAAGCCCTTGCCGACCAAAAACGCCTGCACATTCTCAATCTTCTATGCCAGCAAGACTCCAGCTGCGTTTGTGATCTAAGTGAACTGATTGACATGCCACAATCAAAATTGTCGTATCATTTGAAGATTTTGCTTGATGCCAATCTGATTCAGAAAGAAACAAAGGGAACCTGGAGCTACTACACAGTAAACACCGAAGAAATCAACCATCTATTATCTCCAGAGCTTTGCTGCCTTTTCAGACCTAGCAACTGTTGTTAGGTTAACTTTTCAAAATATTAATCAATTTTTTTTGATAAATAAATCAACATATTTTGATTAAGGAGAGGATATACATGTTTTATCACGATTATCAAACAATAGCACAATTAAAGCAGCAGGAAGTTGAAAAGAAAGCCAGACACGCGTGGAAGTTCTTTGAACAGCCTGAGACGAAGCAATTCCCTTTATTTTCACGGAAACTAAAACAGCAGCCTAAATGCTGCAAAGTCCCAGCTAGTGTTTAAATAATGGAGGAAGAAGGCAGAGGATAATGATTGAATTTCTAAAAAGCTTTTTATGGATTGCCCTTGAGTTAACGGTGCTTTTTATCGGGATTTCCTTCTTGATCAGCCTGCTTCAGGGATACATTCCTTATGAAAAAATCGAACAGAAACTGACAGGACGCAATAAAGTGCTTGCCAGCTTTGCCGTCATCCTATTCGCGTTTATCACACCCTTTTGTTCCTGCTCCACGATTCCATTAGTCGTCAATATGCTGAAAAAGAAGATCCCGTTTTCAATCGTTATGGTTTTCCTTTTCGCTTCTCCGGTGCTGGACCCGACAATTTTAACGATCATGGGCGTCGTGATGGGCTGGAAAGTAACAATCATTTACACCATCATCACAAGTGTTTTCTCGATTGTCATCGGATTTACACTCGATAAGCTGGGGTTCCAGCGTTACGTTAAAAATGTTATCATGTCAGGCTATGAAGAAAAGAACCAAAAGTTCAATTGGAGATTTGCTTTAGTCGAAACCTGGTCGCTGATGAAAAGTGTCTATCCTTACCTGATCATCGGTGCAGCAATCGGCGCTGTCATCCACGGACTTGTTCCAACTGAAATCATAACAAAATGGTTTGGACACGATGCATGGTGGCTGATCCCAGTCGCAGCAATCGCCGGGATTCCATTATACATCCGACTCTCAAGCATGATTCCGATTTCACAAATGCTGATTTTAAAAGGAATGGCCCTTGGCCCAGTGATGGCGATGATGATCAGTTCGGCCGGCGCCAGTCTGCCTGAAGTCATCCTGCTGAAGTCGATTTTTAAAAAGCAGCTCGTGATTGCTTCATCCTTTCTGTTATTACGATGTCTACTGTCTCTGGGTTTGTGTTCTACTTTGTATAATAAATCAAATTTTATTGATGAAAGGAGGTGAAATCAATGGCTAACTTTATCAAAATCCTGATGGGAAGCAACTCAAAGTCTGATTGCTGCAGCGTGGAAATCAAGGAAGTCCAGGAAACAGAAGAGAATAACGAAGAGAAAAACGAAGCTTGCTGCGGCGGTGATACTACTTGCTGCTAATATTTTTTAAATAAAAGAAAGAAAGGTGGAGCCAGACATCTAAATGTCTAATCTCCACCTCTTTCTTATTCTTCAACCTCTAAAACTGGCATGATTTCTACTTTTATTTTACGAATACGATGGTTATCTACTTCCTTGACGATGATCCTTAGTGTTTCATAAACAAATGTATCGCCGTTCACCGGAATGCTCTCCAATGTTTCAAAAATCCATCCGCCAAGATTATGGTACGATGTTTCTGGCATCGGAACATTGAATAATTCGGCAAAATCATCCAGATCGTAAGCCGCATCGAACTCGTACGTGCTCTCATCGATTTTCGTCATGATGTTAACTTTTTCATCATGCTCATCCCAAATCTCGCCGACCAGTTCTTCAAGGATATCTTCAAGCGTGATCAAGCCGCTTGTTCCGCCGAATTCATCGACGACGATGGCCATATGGCTCTTCGTCCTTTGCAGCTCAGGCAGCAGTGTCGCGATTTTCATCGATTTCACGACGAACATCGGCTGGCGCAGCATCTCACGCACATTGACCTCTTTGTTCTGGATCAACTCGGAAAAAAATTCACGTTCGGACAAGAATCCGATGATGTTATCTATATTATCTTCATAAACCGGAACCCGTGAAAAACGTTCTTCAATGAAAATCTGCTTGATCTCCTCGAGTGACTGGTTTACTTCAATTGTAATCATATCCATTCGATGTGTTAAAATTTCGCCGACAAGAACATCGTTAAATTCCAGGGAACGGTGCACGAGCTCCCTTTCCTCATTATTAATCACTCCCTCTTCTTCACTGATGTCCACCATCACCTTGATTTCTTCTTCAGTGACAGACGGCTGATTTTCTCCCTTTGAGAACATCCTCGATACGAACGCCTTCAACTTGCTGAACACGAAGTTGACGGGGGTCAGGATTTTAATCAGCAGCAACAGAATGGCAGAAATCTTCAACGAATATTTTTCTGCATTTTCCTTGGCCATTGACTTCGGTAAAATCTCACCGAAAATCAGGATGAGAATCGTCATGCCAAATGTACTTACAATCAGACCGGTGCTGGCACCGAACAGGTCGACGGCTACTTTTGACGAGATACTCGCCGCAGCGATATTGACGATGTTATTTCCTACTAGAATCGTAGATAACGCATCATCGAAGTTCTCGGAAATATGCAAAGCTTTCTTGCTTCCAGCTCGGCCTTCAGACACGTAATTCCGCAGCCTGATTTTATTGACACTGGAAAAAGCGGTTTCTGCCGATGAAAAGAAGGCAGATAAAAGAATTAAAACACCTAATAAAACGACTAAACCTATGGGAACTTCCAAAAAAATTCACTCTCCGAAAAAAAAATTTGTCAGAATATATTTTACTGTTCTCATCGAAATAAATCAAATATTCCAACTCAGTCCCAGTTATATACGGTTTACCCTGCGATAAGGTTTCATAATCAGAGATTTTTTACATTTCCTTGCCTGCCAAATTATTCTTGTTCAGAAACTTCATTTTAGGAACCAGCACATAGCCAAGATAAGCAAAATTTAACCCAAGAATCCCTCCGACAGCTAACAAATTAATGTTTAATACAATTTTTCCAACCCTTAAAATAAAAAAATCGAAGGCTAAAGCTGCCCAGTATTTAAACAGGTAAATATTTATTGTTTCTATTAAAAGCTGACGCGAATTGATTGATCGATTTCAAGTCGAGATGCGAAATTTCCTCCACCGATCCGCTTACGCTTTTCGCAATGATTTTCTCGAAGAAATTCATCTTTGAAAAAATGAATTCTCCTCCGAATAATCCTTTCGCTATTGCCGCTTCCCACAGGTTGTGCGGGAATGCATTTTCAAACTGAGTGTGTTCTTCCAGCCCTTCCCTCATACAGCAAAGAAACAGGCCGAGATTCTTTCTTTGCAGCACGTCCTCATGCTCTTTCATGAATTTCTTGATTTTTCCCTGGATGCTGCCGGCGTGAATCGATCCGCCAATCATCACCGAATCAAATAACTCCAAATCAGAATGAAGCTTCGTCTTATCCAGATTGATGGCAATGACTTCCCCTTCAATCTGCTTCCGTAAAAGATGTGCCGCTTTCGCTGTCGTACCATGCGTTGAGCAGTAAACAATCAAACTCTTCATTAGATCGCCCCCATCAGCTCTCTGGTATTCCAGACCACCGTGCAATAGTCCATTTGGGTTAGCTTTAAGCTGAAGGAAAAGTGTGAGAGATGTATGGCAATATTCTTACAAATTGAGTTTATCGGGATGAGGTGAATCCCAGATGAAGTTTCTTCTGTAACCCGCTGAAAAATTAATTCAATGTGACCAGAAACTACGCTGAATCCTCTTTATCCGCACATTATCCACAATGGACTTTCTCCAGTTCCAATAATTGCTGCTTCATGCAATCCCGCCTCTATATCCTGTAATCGCTCCGTTTTTGCCAATGACTCGATGGCAGGGCACGGTAATCAAGACTGGATTAGCTCCAATGGCTGTTCCGACTGCCCGGACTGCAGCGGGTTTACCGATTTTTTCCGCTACATCTGAATATGTACATGTCTCCCCATAAGGGATTTCCCTCAATGCACCCCAGATTGCTTCCTGGAATGGCGTCCCTTTTACATCGACCGGCAAGGAAAACTCGACTACCTTCCCTTCGAGATACTCAGTCAATTCATCCCTGTATGGTTTCAAAGCTGCCGGATTCTTTTCAAAAGCAGCAGCGGGATACCGTTTAACCATTTGTTCATAGTCTTCTTCCGGTGATCCGACATAGCATAAACCTTTATCCGTCGCCGAAATATATATTTCGTTTCCCTTTAATTGAAGGATATCCCAATAGATTTTTTGCTCCATAAGCGCACTCCCCTTTTCTCCATTATAACGAAAAAGTTAATCTACCATTCCCTTTTAAAAACATTATAAATTCTAATTTTTCTTTATACTAGTAAATTTTTCCTTTACGATGAATATGGGGTGCAAAAAACTCACATCAACCAAAGGAGGTTTAGGATCATGGGCAATTCAAAAAAGAAGCTTATTTTAACGAAAGAGAAAGATGGCCCATAGTTAGGGAGGAGAATGGACGTGGCACAATGGAGGGAAAAATCTTGCCGAGGAAGTTTGGATCACAGATATGTTCGTTGGAGGCAGATAGCTGACCGATGTAAGGATTTCAGTCAGTGACAGCCAGCAGGCGCATGTGTATCATGCGGCAGCGAGGAGATTCCTTTGCTCCTGGATGAAGATGTATTTTACTATACCGCTCTGAAGGTGTTTCCGAAGATCAAGCCGTTTTTGGAGTAAAACGGGGAGAGTATTTTCAGGACCAGAAAATGTAAATTATTAGAACAAGAAGAAGTCCCATTATCACTATGGTAATGGGACTTCTTTTACCTTATAAAAAGAAAACCAAAATCTGTGATGCCACTGCAACTGATATAAGCGCGAATGGATACGCAGCTGCATAGCTATTGCCGGATCTTCGGAATCCATCAACTGGTTGGTGGCTCCGAGTCCAGGTGTACTTGTCATTCCGCCGCACAGTGCGCCTAATGAGTGAATGATGCTGAGTCGGAAAAGCTTTCTTGCGATGAAAAAGCCGGCAACGACTGGCAGGATTGTAATGATCGCGCCGCCGATGACAAGATTGCAGCCTTCCTGCTGGATAACCTGAACAATTCCTTTTCCAGCTGTCGTACCAGCGCCGGCAAGGAATAGGACCAGTCCGATATCCCGGATGACCTGGTTCGATGGCTGGTAATAGCGTGCATGAATCGGACCGAGCTTGCCAAAGTGACCGATGATTAAAGCGATGAACAACGGTCCGCCTGCGACACCGAATGTAATCGTGCCGAGCTTCGGAAAATGAAACGGAATCATTCCCGCCAGCACACCGAGGAGCAACACTAAACTCAGAGACAAGATATGGATATTCGTAACTGTCAGTTTCTTTCTGCTAAACAGCTTTTCTATATCATCCAAACGATCTTCACTGCTGACGAGTGTCAGGACATCGCCGCGCTCCAGACGCCATTTCGCATTCTGGTTGAATTCAAAACCGCCGCGTTCAATCCTCGTGACCGTCACACCGTAAGTCCGTCTTAATTCAAGTTCCCTGATCGTCTTCCCGATCAATTCCAGTGAATCGACAGTAACCTTGCGAAGCTCCACATTATCGTGATTCTTGAAATTGTTCTCGACCTCCCTGCCGATATCCTCACACAGTCTCTTCAAGTCACTCGGTAAACCGACAGCAACAAGCCTGTCCCCCACCAGAATAACCGTATCATTCAGGGCAATGATATTCCTATCCCCGCGGATGACACGGCTGATTACGACCGTATTATATTTATTGAACTCCAGCTCTTTCAATGTTCTTTTATTGATTGCGGGTCCGTGACTTCGATTGTCATAACTTCAGGCGACTCATCATTGCGCACTGGACCAGATTTCTTTTTCAAATCCTCGGCTAAGTCCACCTTAAGCACGCGCGGCAAGAGCTGCACGAACAGCACAACCGCCAGCACTCCGAATGGATAAGCAATACCATAGCCGACAGAAGCGAGTGGGTCGCCTGTTGCCTGAAGGGCAGCCGCCAGACCAGGTGTACTCGTCAGCGCCCCAGTCATGATTCCGATGCTCAATGCTGGTGACAGATTAAACAGCTTGGATACAACAATCGTTGTAACCGATGCGACCAGGACAATCAGCAAACTTATGATACCAAAAACGATTCCGCTCGTTTTCATCATCCGGAAAAAGCGCGGTCCAGCAGACAAGCCGACTGCCACAATGAATAACCCGAGGCCCAGCTGCTGGATGACCGGCGACACCTGATAGCCGAAATGGCCGAACACCATAGCCGCCAAAAGTACCCCGGATGTTCCCAGGCTTAGCCTCGTATTTTAATTTCTCCCAGCGCGGAGCCAAGAAATAATATGACGAATAGTAAAATTAACGGTTCCTCAAGCAAACCAATTATGCCGTCCACAGATGATTCCTCCAATGGTTACGATTGTGAAAATCTACACAACTTAGAATATCACGATGCGAATCTTATTCAAAACCAGACATTGACGAATTTAGTACAAAAACAATATCCTTCAGGTGAAAACGATTTCTTCTATTAAAAAGCAATGCTTTTTTTGCGTTTTCCTCAAAGCAAGAATCTGTAAACAGTCTTTTGACGCTCAGATTGTAGAAATTACATTTTTTTTGCGAAGAAATCAAGTTGCTCTTCCTTTTCATAGCGGAAAATATAAATTTATATAGCTAAATACTCTATTTTTACAGCGTAAGGATCTTTTTATAGCGACTTTCTCTTTTTTATAGCGGAAATCACTTTTTTATAGCTACTTTTCTTTTTTTATAGCGAACTGGAAAATATCGCTGTTTTTTTCCAAATTAAAAAGAGACTCACGCTGAGTCTCTTTGAATTAAATTAAACTTGTCCGAAGTTGCACCAGGTTCAGACAGCTTTTCTGGCTATTCATCCAAACCTGTCCGAAGTTCACCCAGTATCGCTTGAAATCATCAAGAACAAATCGTCGTCTTACCTGCACCAGATGGACCCACGAACGCGACCGTTTCCCCATGACGAATCTTCAGATGTATCCCTTCCAGGACAGGTTTATTTTCATCATAGCTGAATGTAACATCCTTGAATTCAATATTCCCTTTCAAAGCTGGAACCTCAATGGCATCTTCCCGGTCCACAACATCAGGACTCTGGTCCATCAGCTCGGTAAACCGTTTGAAGCCGGCCATTCCTTTTGGATACAACTCCAAAATCGCACTGATTTTATCAATCGGCTTGAAAAGTACGTTCACATATAGGACGAACCCGACCAATTCTCCATAACTTAAAGTTCCGCTAAAACTTAGCCACGCACCATACACAAGGACCACAAGAACAATCAGCCTGGTCAGCATATAGATGCCAGATGAACTGAAGGACATTACCTTATAGGCAGTCAATTTAGCACGACGGAACTTGCGGTTATTCTTTGTGAATCTCTCAATCTCAAAATCTTCATTTGTAAAAGACTGGACAACACGCACTCCGGATACACTGTCCTCAACCCTGGCATTCACATCGGCAATATCCGTGTACATGTTTTTCCACGCTGCATTCATCTTCAGGTTGGAATAGGTAATCAGCCAAATCAGAAACGGTACGATGATCATTGTAGTCAATGCGAGATTGACGTTGATCGTCAGCATGATCCAAAACGCACCGACGAAGGTCATCACCGCAATGAATAAATCCTCCGGCCCGTGGTGCGCCAGCTCTCCCAGGTCAAAAAGGTCATTGGTGATCCGGCTCATGATGTGCCCGGTTTTCGTATTATCGAAAAAGCGGAACGATTGCTTCTGCACATGCTGGAACAGCTGCTGCCTCATGTCAGTTTCAATATTGATCCCGAGCTTATGACCCCAGTAATTGACGATGAATTGAAGCAATGTGCTGATTATGTACAACAGCAGCAACCCTATGCTTACACTGACAATCATATTCCAGTTCCCGCCTGGTAATAACGAATCGATAAACCATTGCACAGCGAGCGGAAAAGCAAGCTCCAGCAAGGCAACAATTACCGCACTGCTGAAGTCAATGATGAATAACCGCCGATGAGGGCGGTAATAAGTGAAAAATCTCCGTATCATTTTAGTATCTCCTTTAATATCTTCAAGTGATTATATGCCAAGGAGTGACACTATTTCAATAATTTTGAAAAAATAAACCCAAAGGATATTTCTTCAATACACGGTTATTTTTAGTAAATATTGGACAGTTTAAAGAAGAATCGAACTGCGGTTGAGGTGAATAAAAAAGTGATTTCTAAAAGACACTTCCTGTTTAATGTGATCATAATAGCTGTTCCCTGGCTATCTCTGTTATTCATAGGCAGAAGAAGCTTCAAGCGATATTCTTTTGCTGGTGTTTTGATTATTGTGTTTGAAATTATTAACCATATGTATGGACACAAGCGGAACTGGTGGAAGTTTTACAATAAACGAAAGTCCTTCCTAAGGGATGAACTTCCATTCAGCATTGGACCATATATGCCGCTATCGATGTGGCTGCTGAAGTACTCGTTTGGGAATTTCAAGAAGTTCATTACACTGAATGTAATTGCCGACGGAATTTTTGCTTTCTTTTTCATTGATGTACTGAAAAAGCTAAAAATCATCAGGTTGAACAAGCTGAGCCATCTTCAGTTCTTTTTCTATCTGCACTACAAAGCTTACTTACTGTATGGGGTCCAATACTTGTTTGAGAAGATGCGGGGATATAGACTGTATATGTAAAGTGACGACCACAATGTAAAAGGCAATCAGTAAAAAACGCTCCGGGGTTCTATGCCCGGAGCGTTCGTTTTATTAAGAAGGAATTAGGACACCTTCAAGCTCTCGATTGATTTCTTTTGAGCGGTTCGCAGCATGGTTGACTGCCTGGGAGATGGCCGTTCCGCCGTTGTACTTTCTCAACGCGTTCAAACCGGATGCTGTCGTTCCATTTGGAGACGTCACATTTTTCCTGAGGACTTCTGGCGTTTCGTCTTTTTCGATGATCATTTTTGCCGCACCAAGGATGGTCTGGGCAATGATTTCACGGGCCATTTTTTCGTCCATGCCGTTTTCCCTGCCGACACGCTCCATATGCTCCATCAAGTAGTAAAAATAAGCAGGTCCGCTTCCGGCAAGGCCTGTGAAGATATCCATCTGCTCTTCTTCAATCAGGAACACTTTTCCCATGCTGCTTAGAAGTTCTTTTACATCCTCGATGTTTTCATCCGTTGTGTGCACCCCTGGTGAAATGGCAGTGGCTGATTCCTGAATCATGCTTGATGTGTTCGGCATGACACGGACAACCTGCTGGCCATCTTTCAGGTTATCTTCCATAAAACCTGTAGAGATGCCTGCCAGAACGGACACTACCACCTGCCCAGGGACTAATTTATCCTTCAAGGCTTCAAGTACTCCCGCTGCACCTTTTGGTTTCATCGCTAAAATACACATATCAATATCTTCATATGGCAATTCAGCCTGAGGCATCGCATTGATTCCATATCTGGATTCCAACCGCTCCAATTTCGCAGCATTGCTCTTGTTTGTCACATAAATATTTTCCGCACGCATTTTACCTGACTTGACTATACCTGAAATCATGCTTCCGCCATCGATCCGGCACCTAAAAAAGCTACTTTTTTATGTTTTAACAACCGCATTCACCTCATAAAAGTTTATTTCCGTTCACATCTTATCAACGTTACTTATAGTAACATCCTCAGAATGAGATTCAAGGATATGAAGCCAAGTGGGGAGCATACTGGCGAGATAATGAATGAAAGCGGAAACATTTGGCCATAGGCAAGTATTTTATACGGATAAGCGGCTTATATCCCTTTTAACGCTAAAATATGGAGAGTTATGGGAGGTCGAAATCTTAGTGTCATTCAGAGAATGAAAAGGAAGTTGAACCAGGATTCATTGAGGGAAAAAGATAAATATAGGACTGCATAGATAGCAGTCCTAATATTTACCCCATACTAGCGAAAATGTCGTTCCATTAGGATTACTCTCTTTTAAAATCAGTTCTGCCCCCAGGGACCGGGCAAGCATTTTGCTGAAAGGAAGTCCAAGTCCAAGACCTCTTACCTTGAGCTTTTTCTTCTCGCCTCGGTAGAAACGCTCAAACACCAGTTCCTGCTCTTCTTCCGGAATGCCGGTACCATTGTCTTTCACATCAATCCTTCCCTCTGAAAGAATGATGGATATCGTACCACCATGACCGATTGCCTGAAAGGAGTTATTCAATAGGTTGATCAGGATTTGCTGCAATCTCAATGGATCAGTCATAGTTTTTACCGTGTTGTCGGGAGTGATGACCTTCAGATCAACAGGTTCATTTTGCGTGACCTGCCACTGCCTCCCGATATCTTCAACGAGTTTGTTCAAATCACAATTCTCTGTACGAATCGTGAAGGCACCTGCTGCGAGTGAATTGAATTCCAGCAAATCAGAAATCATGGTTTGCAATCTATTGATTTCTTTTAGCGTGATGTCGAGAAATTCCTGGCGTTCCTCCCCTGTCACAACCCCGTCGCGGACAGCCTGGACGAGGCCGCTGATTGATGTAACAGGCGTTTTCAAATCATGTGTCACTCCAGCCAGCAATTCAGCACGCATTTGCTCGAGCTGGGTCAGTCGGCTGGTCATTTCTCTAAATGAAGTAACCAGTTCGTATATTTCGAGTTCCTTCTGGTCAGAATCAAGATTGATGTCATAATCACCTTCACGGACCTGTGCTGCTGCCGCCGCTACATCCTGGATTGGTTTCAGGATTCTCTTTGTGAGAAGATAAATAACGATCCAGCCAAGCAAGCCCAATCCCACCAGTAAAATGAGCAACAAACGGTATTCCTGGTCGATGTTAGTCAATTCATCAGCATTTTGCATCACAACTACCCAGCCGGCTTGAATATCCTCGATGGTGATTGGCGCCTTAACAGCGTAAATATCTGTTTCATTTTCCGATAGTTTCTTAATGGAATCCTCACTTGCAATTACCTCTGTGGGCACATTTCTTGATAGATGGCGTGGACCGCCTCCACCATGCATCGGACCCGTATTCAGAACATTTCCTTCCATATCAGTAATGAAAAGCAGTGGCTGATTTTCCATTTCGAAGAATCTTGTCCGGTCTTCCATTCTACGGTCAAAACCGCCGAAATTATTGGAATGTACGACCCGTTCGGCAGTTTCAACCGCCATATACTCCATTAACTTCAATCGGTTTTCCAGAGTTGTTTCCTTGATCCACCACACCGATCCCGCACCGAGCAAAAGAAGCCCGACAACCAGGGTTAGAAGATATCTGGTTGTCCAATATCTCAACAATGTCACGTGCTTTTTATTTTTCGTAAACACTGAACTGATACCCCAATCCTCTTAATGTCTTGATCTCTCCCTGTGATGCGGGCCACTTCGCCAGGGAATGGCGGATTCTTTTTATCGATAAGTCCACTGCGCGGTCGCTACCGTCGTAATCCATCCCCCATACATGTTCGATTAAATCTTCCCTTGTGAAGGTCCGGTTTGGCCTCTCCGCCAGGAAAATCAGCAAACCTAGGTCTTTGGGAGTTAAGACGACTTTCTCGCCAGCGACCGTGACCACATGGGAATCCATGTTGATTTTCAGACTGCCAAACTGTTTCATGTTTTCCGTTTCAAGAACTTGGGTAGAACGGCGAAGAACGGCATTTACCCTGGCAATCACTTCTTCACCAATAAAAGGCTTGGAAATATAATCGTCTGCTCCCTGGTTCAGCCCTTTCAAACGATAATCAATGTCCCCAAGGGCAGTCAGCATGATAACTGGACATGGGCTGATTTGACGAATTTCCTTTAGAACTTCCCAGCCGTCCATTTCCGGAAGCATCACATCCAGCAGAACAAGATTCGGCTTGCACTCAGTAAATATTTTCAGCCCTTCGCTACCATTGAAAGCCTGTACAACCTCATATCCTTCATGTTTCAGGTAAACTGCCAGCACTCTTGAGATCGTTTGTTCATCTTCTACGATTAAAATGGTCTTCATAATCGCCTCTCCCATTCTACTAGAAAGCTTTCATTCTGCAGCCTGTCATTCCGGTTCAATTTCTACTCCTTATTTTACAAGAAAAATCCCCCGCTAGATACCGGGGGATTATGACGATATTTTTAAGTTAAAACCCGTTTCCGCCGCCATTCTGGTGCATGCCGCCACGGCCGCCTTCACCGCCGAAACCGCCTTGTCCCATTCCGCCTTTGCCGCCTTGTCCAAAACCACTGCCTTTTCGTAAGCCTTCACCATTCCCAAAACCATTGCCCTTTCCGAAACCTCCGCCATGCCCAAAGCCCATCCCATGGCGTCCGTATCCATCTTCAAACAGCTCATCAAGCTTGTCAGCATCTTTGTCTCGGATCTCTGCAATAAGTTCGCGTGTGTCTTTATCTGCAGTAGCTATTCCAAGTTCCTTCGCCAGGTTCACGACTTTCTTTTCCTGTACTTCCTGGGAGATTTCGCCGATGGTTTTCCCGTCAATCGTGATGTTCAGCTCTTTTGCGTCTGCTTTTACTTTGGCAGACTGGACCTCTTGCGCGATTTCGCGGATATCCTTGCCGTCTACTGTAATTCCATGCTTCTTAGCCTCTTGGTTTATATAAGCAGTATGAACTTCCTGCTGCAGTGTCTGCAGGTCTTTACCCTCAGTGGAGACACCGAGCTCTTTGGCTTTTTTATTCAAGTTCGCTGTGCGGATTTCTTCCATTAGAGTCTGAGCATCCTTGTTGTCTGTTGAGACGCCGAGTTCTTTCACCTTAACCTTAAGGTTCTCTAAACGGATCGCATCACGAAGTGCACCTGCATCCATCCCATCGGTCGAGATGCCCAAATTCTTCGCTCTCTCCTTAAGGTTGGCCAACTGGACTTCCTCAGCCAGTGTTGCGACATCCTTGCCGTCTGTCTTGATTCCGAGTTCTTTTGCTTCATTTTTAAGTGTAGCTTCACGAATTTCACCCATCAAGGTTTGAGCATCTTTACCTGATGTACTTATTCCAAGTTCTTTTGCCCTTTCGATCAGTGCCTCTGAGTTACCTCCGTAGAATCCCTTATGGCCAAAACCTTTACCGAAAAAGCTTTTGACAGTGTTTGCTGCTGTGCCTGCCGTACTGTCGTCATTCGCCAAAGAGGTAGTAGCATAACCTCCAAGCAATAGTGCTCCAGCGATGGTAAATCCAATAACTGATTTTTTTTTTCATATCTGACATCCTCCTAAAAAGCATTCTATTTTTTCAGGTTCAAGATGGACATGAACCTTATACTCATAATTTACTCTGTGAATATGTCAGCAAAATGTCAGGTGAAATTTTTCTTGAATTTATTTAAAACATTAAATATGTATAGCGGCGGGGAATCATCACCGCGAAACAGCGTCTAATATGTCAGGAAGAATTCAAAAATGAGGGAACGGCCAGGCCGCCCCCCTATTATTGCAAATTCACCTTGATTGTCTTATCGGACCAGAAGCTGGGCGTGTACTGAAGCTGCAGGCTGAATCACCAGCGGGCTGTTCAAAGGCAATCGTGCCTGATACTTTTCCACCTGGCGCCAGTTCACCAGATTGAAGTGCGGTACTTGTATCAATAGTCGTGAAAGCCTGGTCGACGATTTGTCCCTGGCTGTTCGCCATCTTGAAATCAAAAGGATTATAAGAGATATTTTCATCGCCTGCATTTTCAATCTCGACGGTCACGACGACATACTCATGCCCATCCTTGGGCTGGTCAAACTCACTTCCAGCTGACTTCTCAACTTTTGTGACAGTCAGGACATTGTCACCTAGTTGTACCTTCTCCCTACTGTGAATTCTTCCTTTACTGGTGGCGATTTTTCCTCCTCTTTTACCGAAGTTGATGTTTCTCCAGCTTTATCCTCATTTACTGCCGAACCAGAGGTTTCCCCGGCTTTCCCATCAACCTTGGTCGCTGTCTCTTCTTCCCACACCGCCTGCCAGAGCAAAAACTACTATGATCGCAATCAACCAGAACCACCATTTTAAAGATTTTCATCATCACATGCTCCCTTCATTCTTTTTCCAAAATAGATTCCGACACCATCTCATACATGTTTTCAATGCCTTTTACTGAGGCTTCAAATTTGAATGAATTCTCGACATTAATTCCCAGGCTGTCAGCTTCCTTGGCGACATCGATATTCGCGCCCATGAAGATGAATTCCCAGTTGTACTTTTCCTGCTGGTGCTGGATCAATTCCTTCACTTTTCCATATGTGAATTCACTGCTCGCATTCTCCATGCCATCTGTCGTGATCACGAAGATAACCTTGCCGGGCCTGCGGTCTTCCCTTGTTTTGGCCAAACGGTAGCCGACATTGAGTATCGTTTTACCCACAGCATCCAAAAGTGCTGTCGTCCCTCGGACATAATACTCATCTTCTGTCAGCTTCGCCTCCCTTGCATCAATGCCGTTCCAGAGCACTTCATATTCATCGTCAAAAAGTACCGTTGTCAGGATCGTTTCGCCTGCAAGGTCAGACTGTTTTTTCACAAAAGCATTGAAGCCGCCAACAGTGTCGCTCTCGAGCCCTGCCATCGAGGCGCTCCTGTCGAGCAAAAAAATAATTTCCGTTAAATTGTTATTCATCACTATCATCCTCCTAAGTTGAATCTGATATAATCATAACTAGATTCATCCATATATTGGTCGCCTGTTAAGCGACATTTTAAGGAGGTTGACCCCATGCTGGATAAAAAGATATTGGCAGATTTACAGGAGTATATCGACCAGAATCTGTCGATCATCCTTTATGAAAAGTCTGCACCCCTTGAGGATTTTGTCCTGGAGAGTATTTCCCCTTTAGAGATTGAAACGTTCATCGCGCAGAAACGGAAGCCGACATTGCAAAAAGTACTGTTCGATTTTATCGATAAAAAGGGGGCCGCTTCTGACTCTGAAATTTATAAAAAAGCGGGAATCGACCGCAGGCATTTTTCAAAGATCCGCTCCAACCCTGGATACAGCCTAGCAAGAATACTGTCATTGCGCTTGCTTTGGCGCTTGAATTGAACAAAAAAGAAACCGACAAGCTGCTAAGCTCTGCCGGCTACTCTTTGTCAGACAGTGAAACATCCGACCTTGTGATTCAGTTTTGCATTGAACGAAATATATATGAGATCCATCAGGTCAATTTTGCTTTGGATTATTTTAGCCAGAAGCCTTTGGGTGGAGTACTATAAAAATAGCCAGGAGGTAAATGCAACCTCCTGGCTTTGTTTGTTTTAATGAATGGCAGTGCCGCGCTCAAAATGGTTCATGCAAGTCAGCTCGATAATATAATCGTAGTTTGCAATGGCCCTCTGAAGCTCGGATTTTTCATCTATAGACAGATTTGGATTCTGCATTTTATTCGCCAACTGCATCTGCAATGCTTCTAATTGAGTTTTAACTTCTTGATAGTTCATGTCCAACACCCTTCCTTAAAATGAAATCGCTTTCTTTATATACTTATTATACTCCATACACCCTTTAGGGTATCACTGGAATTATTGTGATTTTGTGAAATCTTCTATCGAATGTGCTACTTTTACCCATGATCCCTTCTACTTACATTTCAATTTCCGTGTCGCTTAGCTCTGTATTTCAAGTATAATGAATACTATTCAGTTTATGCATATGTTGATTCTTTGCGAGAATCCTATTTATAAGTCGGATAAAAAAATATAAAAGAGGTTATTTAATGAGCCAAAGAAGTTTTGATAATTATCGTTTAAGCGATGAAATTAAAAGAGCACTTAGCGTGCTGAAATATGAAAGTCCCACAGAAGTCCAGTCAGAAGTAATCCCAATGGCGTTGCAAAATCAGGACCTTGTCGTTAAATCCCAGACTGGAAGCGGAAAGACGGCTTCATTCGGAATTCCCATTTGCGATATGGTTGATTGGGAGGAAAAGAGTCCACAAGCGTTGATTCTCACTCCAACCAGGGAGCTGGCTGTCCAGGTTCGTGAAGATATCACGAATATCGGACGATTCAAAAGGATCAAGGCTATGGCCGTTTATGGCAAGGAGCCTTTCTCGAAACAGAAAGAGGAATTGAAGCAAAAAACTCATGTTGTCGTCGGTACACCTGGACGCGTCATCGATCATATTGAAAGAGGAACGCTGGTTTTAGATCAAATAAAGTATTTAATCATCGATGAAGCAGATGAAATGCTTAACATGGGATTTATTGATGCTGTTGAATCCATTATAGAAGAACTCCCTCCAAATCGGGTTACCATGGTGTTTTCAGCGACATTGCCCAAGGATGTTGAAAATCTCTGCCATAAATATATGAAGGATCCTGTCAACATCGAAATCGCGTCTACCGGTATTACGACAAATACGATTGACCATATGTTAATCGAAGTGAAAGAAGAGGACAAGATCTCCCTCCTAAAAGATATTACAGTTGTTGAAAACCCTGACAGCTGCATCATTTTTTGCAGGACGAAGGAAAATGTCGATACCGTGTTTGCCCAGCTTGAAGAAGCAAACTATTCTTGTGAAAGACTTCATGGCGGATTGGAACAAGAAGACCGCTTTGCTGTGATGGATGGCTTTAAGTTGGGGAATTTCCGATACCTTGTGGCCACCGATGTCGCTGCAAGAGGAATTGACGTCGATAACGTTTCGCTTGTCATAAACTATGACGTTCCAATGGAAAAAGAGGGCTATGTGCACCGGACAGGCCGAACTGGGCGCGCCGGAAACAAAGGAAAGGCGATTACGCTTGCTACACCTTATGAAGGAAAATTCATCAGGGCAATCGAACGATACATTGGCTTTGAGATTCCTGTGACAGAAGCTCCCAGCAAGCAGGACGTTGCAAGAAACCAGTCTGCATTCGATGATAAAATCAGCGGGCGCCGTGTCGTGAAAAACAACAAAACAGCCCGCATCAACCAGGATATCATGAAACTTCATTTTAGCGGCGGCAAAAAGAAGAAGCTTCGCGCCGTCGACTTCGTGGGTACAATCGCGAAAATTCCTGGAGTAACGGCAGATGATATCGGCATCATCACGATTCACGATTCAATGTCCTATGTCGATATTCTGAACGGAAAAGGATCGCTTGTCATTCAGGCAATGGAAAATGCAACAATTAAGGGAAAGAAGCTTAGAGTCAGCAAGGCAATAAAGTAGAACAAAAAGTGCAAGCGCTGAAGCTGGATTAAGAATACCTACATGTAGCAATTCACAACTAAATTTTTCCGAAAAGCATAAAGGACGATTATGACACCCATAATCGTCCTTAAATTTATCTCATTTTTTACATACAATAACCTCTCGTTCTAAGTTCCCTTTCCTCACGACACAGCGATCAGCAATTTCAAAGCCGGCATTTCCGATGATAGTGTCTATTGGTTCAATCGTGACGATGACTACTTTTTCAGCGAATTCATATGTGCTTTGAAGCATCTCTAGCTGCTCTTCTGGTGTGATGACCGAGCACAGATTGTACGGCATATCGATAATCGCCACGTCATAGCTCCCAGTGACCTCGCGGATGTCCTTGAACATCACTTCCGTTGCATAGCCAAAATGCGCAATGTTCTCCCTTGTTCCAGGCAGTATGAGCGGATTGATATCACTGGCCACGATGTCGATGCCCATCGACAATGCTTCCACCACTACCGTTCCAATTCCGCAGCATGGGTCGATTGCTTTAACTCCAGCAGGATCAGGAACGGCGATATTGGCGACGGCTCTTGCGACACGGGTGCTTAATGAAGTTGAGTAGCTATGCGGTTTTTGCTGATGGTTCAGCCAGACTGCTTCACTGCTGTGATATTCACCAAATACCCAACGCTCGTTTACATTCATGATCCCAAACACCACGACTGGATTTACGAGCTCCGGCTCACCGGGAATTTGCAGACCGACTTCCCGTTCGATTCGGCGCCTCTCTTCAAAATCCACCTTTTCAGGACCTGTCACTTTTACATACATCACTTTAAAAGTAGAACCATTCAATTCTATCTTCTTCACTTGCTCAATTAGGTCCTCGAATTGCTCACCTTCCAGGATGACATCCATACGTCCCCTCATAAACGGACTTCGGCTTGGATCGATTTTTACAGTACTCTCCAGGATGCTGGATTCTGTATCCTCCCCAAAAAAAGAGCGCATTTCCAGAGCGCACAACTCTCTTTTTTCAGCCGGAAAAGCGTAATTATATATAAAAGACTTAGGCTTAAAGTTTGTGAATTCCAATCAGTTTCAAATCCTTCCGCTGTAAGAAAAGCGCAAGCGCCTTGCTCAGCCCCGACAAGCGTTGGAGGGCTGACCATTGAAGTCGTTCTTTGACTTCAATGGGCGGACCGAAACGTCTCGAGGGGCTAGGCGCTGGAGCTAGACACTAATCAAAGTGTAAATTTATCCATTCCATGTCATATAACTTGCCTTCTGCAAATCGAAATAAAAATGACTTACCGCTTGGGCAAGTCAAGTGCTTGGTATGCGAGCTGATACTTTCCGCCCTCAGCTACTTCAGAATGATACAAACCTTAAGGGCGAAGTTTCTCTCCAAACCATGTTCTTTTATCAAACTGGATAAGCGCGTTTGCAGTTCTGGATTATCCTTAATCAACTGTTTCATTTGAGATTTTACAAACTTCATCTAGTTTTACCTTTACCCTTCAAAATCTAATATTCCTGCTAAGTATAGCATGAACAAGTCTATAGTCAGTCATAACTTTTTTCTTAATCAATCCGGTTCTACATGGACATGGACGTCATAAATATCGTATTCTTGCATGAGCTTATCTTCGACCCTCGTCGAGATATCATGAGCGGTGCTGATGTCGAGGGTAGGTTTCACAGTGATGACGCAGTCAACGACAATATTGTTTCCGTAGCTGCGTGCCTTTAGATCATTAATTCCTTTTACTCCAGGAATATTACAGATGGTTTCGTTATATTCTTTAATTAGGTCTACATCAAAGCCGTCTGTCAGCTGGTGGGATGCTTCCCGGAAGATATCCCAGCCTGTTTTTAAAATTAGTCCGCCAACGATGAATGCAGTTACAGGGTCGAGCCACGGCAAACCAAATTGGGAGCCGATGATGCCAACGGCAGTACCAATACTCACCCACGAATCGGACAGGTTATCTTTAGCCGCGGCCATCACCGAATGGCTTTTTATTTTCCATGCGAGATTTCGGTTATAGCGATACACGAAATACATAATTAAAGCAGAAAAAAATCCTGTCCATGCAGCAATAAGATCTGGTGCTTCGGCTGTCCCTTCAAAAAATGATGTGAAGGCGCTGGTTAAAACCTGGAAACCAACAAGGATAATGATGAAAGATGCGACCATCGATGCGACCATTTCCGATTTCCAGTGGCCATAAAGATGATCTTCATCGCAGGTTTTTGTGACAGCCTCAACCCGATCAGGACGGACAGCGAGGCTAGAATATCGGTCGTATTATTCAAGCCATCAGCCTTCAATGCTTCAGAATCGCTGATATAACCTACAGAAAGTTTTAAGGCAGAAAGAATAATATAAGCGAGGATACTGATCATCGCCCCGCGTTCACCTAGTTTTAAATTGGAATAACGTTGTTCATTCATGGTTTAGCCTCCATTCAACTGCTAGAACATTTTAACAATCAAGGAGCGAGTGAGTCTATAGCAACCTTTTTACCCTTGTCCATACAATTAACAGGTAAGCAAAAAAGTTTCCCTAGGTAAAATAGAAGTAATTACCAGAAACTTTTCAGAGGTTTAGTTCGTACTAATAAATATCGGAAAATTACGCGATTAACGGCACAGCTACAAAACTATTTTCATTTGTGGTAAAATGTAAACTTCAATAGATTCCTAGGAGGGATTATATGGGAACAAAAAAGAACATGTCCATAAGTTTCGTATTGATTGCCATTGTCCTATTATGGCTTAAAAACTACACCGTTTATAAGTTCATTTTTGATATAGATATTGAAAATACAATGCAGGAATTTATCCTGTTCATCAATCCTTTAAGCTTCCTCATGATTGTCCTGGGCATCGGGATCTTCATGGCTGGAAGGAAGCAGAAAATTTTCGTTGTAGCCACGAGCTTTATCACATCCTTTATTCTTTACGCAAATGTTGTTTACTATAAGGAATTCAGTGATTTCATCACGATTCCGCTGTTGACACAGACAAGCAATATGGGCGATTTAAAGAGCAGTGTCGGCGAATTGATTGGCTGGACTGACATCCTTTATTTTTCCGATGCCCTTTTGATTCTGGTTTTAGCCATTGTCAAAACACCTAATATTTCTTTTAGAAAGTACAAAAGCGTTTATGCTGCTGCATTTTATTTCAGCGCGATTGGCCTGGCATTTTTCAACCTCGGACTTTCTGAATCTGAACGACCTGAATTGCTGACTCGTACATTTGACAGGGAAATCCTTGTTAAGAACATCGGGACATACAATCATCATATTTACGATGCGTACCTGCAAACAAAAACAACTGCCCAAAGAGCCATGGCAGATGGGAACCAGCTGACTGAAATCGAGAACTATACTCGTGCTCAATACACAGAACCATCTAAAGAAATGTTCGGAGCAGCAAAGGGCAAGAACATCATTGTAGTTTCAATGGAATCTGTCCAGGAGTTCGTCATCGGTCAGACGGTGAATGGCCAGGAGATTACTCCATTTTTGAATGAATTCATTAAAGACAGCTATTACTTTGATAATTTTTACCATCAGACGGCACAGGGTAAAACGTCTGATTCCGAATTCTTATTGGAAAACTCTTTATACCCGCTCGGCCGCGGTGCTGTATTCTTCACCCACTCAGGGAATGAGTATATGTCACTTGCTGAAAGGCTGAAGGAAAACTCTTATTACACAGCGAAGCTTCATGCGAACAACAAGAGCTTCTGGAATCGTGACGTAATGTACAACAATTTTGGCTATGACCGTCTCTACTCATTGCCGGATTATGAAGTGAACGAAGAAAACTCTGTTGGTTGGGGCATGAAGGACGTGGATTTCTTTGACCAGTCAATTCAGCAATTAAAAGAAATGCCGCAGCCATTCTTCGCGCAGTACATCACGCTGACAAACCACTTCCCGTTTGAACTGGATGAAGAGGACAAATTCATCGATGAATTTGATTCAAATAGCGGAACCTTGAACCGCTACTTCCCAACCGTCCGCTATACGGATGAAGCATTGAAGCTATTCATCGAGGACTTGAAGGCAGAAGGACTTTACGAGGATTCGATCATCGTGATCTACGGTGACCACTATGGAATTTCTGAAAACCATAACAAGGCAATGTCCCAGTACCTAGGAAAAGAAATCACGCCATTTGTTACAACACAACTGCAGCGTGTGCCAATGATCATCCACATACCGGGACACGAAGGCAAAACAATTTCGAGCGTATCTGCCCAGATTGACCTTCGCCCAACATTGTTGAATCTTGCTGGTATTGATACAAAGCAGGACATTCAGTTTGGAACAGACCTGTTCTCCGAAAAGCAGGATAACTTTGTTGTCCTGAGAGACGGCAGCTTCATTACCGAAGATGCAGTCTACACGAAAGGCGTTTGCTACGATAAGGCCACAGGTGAGCCGACAGACGGTGCAAGCTGTGAACCATACATCGAGCATGCAAAGAACGAACTGAGCTATTCAGACCAAATCATTTATGGAGACTTGCTCCGCTTTTATAGAAAAGATGAACAACAACAATAATTGTGAACCCCACTGATCAGTCAGTGGGGTTTTTGTTTTCCGTTAAAAATACATAAACAGCTGTGGTTTTATCAGGAGCTCGGTATCACTTCGGACAAAGTCCTTTTAAGGTGACGTTGTTTTGCCCGAACCTGATATCACTTTGGACAAAGTCTTAAGGAGGCGCAGTTTGGTCCTAAGCTGATATCACTTTGGACAAAGTCTCGTATTTTTAAAATTATGCGTAAAAAAACGCCCCATTAAGGAGCGTTCTCAGATTATACTTCCATAATAATAGGCAAGATCATTGGCCTTCTGCCAGTCTGGCTGTATAGGAACGGATTGACGACGTCGATGACTGCTTTCTTGATACTCGACCAGTCCTTCGTGCCCCCCGCCAGTTCTGTTACAATTTTATCCTTGATCAGTTCTTCTACATTCTTCATCAGGTCGCCAGATTCCCTGACGTAAACGAATCCTCTTGTCACGACTGTCGGCTTGTTGACAAGCTGCTTCTTTTCGCGGTCGATCATCATGGTGACGATCACAAGTCCGTCCTGGGACAGGACTCTTCTGTCCTTTAACACGATATGTCCGATATCGCCGATGCCGCTGCCGTCAACATATACTGGCTGCGCTGGTACTTTTCCGGCAACCTGGCCGCCCTCATTAGATAACTCAAGAACATCGCCATTTTCTAAAATAAAACAGTTTTCACGAGGGATTCCGCATTGCTCTGCTAATTTGACATGCTGGTTTAGCATGCGGTACTCACCGTGAATCGGAATGAAGAACTTCGGATTCAGCAGCTTGATCATCAACTTCTGTTCATCCTGCTTGCCATGTCCGGAAGTATGGACTTCACTGATTTTATGATGGATGATTTCTGCGCCCATACGGTGCAGCTTATCAATCACTCGGTTTACGCTGATTGTGTTGCCTGGTATCGGCGAGGAAGAAAATACAATCGTATCTCCAGGAATGACGGAAATTTGTCTGTGCGTGCCATTTGCTATTCTCGCAAGTGCCGCCATCGGTTCCCCCTGGCTTCCTGTACAGATAATTGTCATCTCATTGCTTGGAACCTTCCCAATTTCATTGACGCTCACGAACGCCTCATCTGGTGCAGAAATATAGCCCAATCTGCGGCCAATTTCAAACGTCTTTTCCATGCTGCGGCCAACAACGGCCATTTTCCGATCATACTTAAGAGACGACTTCACCACCTGCTGGATCCTGTCAATGTTCGATGCAAACGTCGCGAAAATGACACGGCCGTCCACCGTCTGGAATATATCCTCGATAGCTTCACCGACTCTTTTTCTGAGACAGAAAAACCTGGTACTTCGCTGTTCGTGCTATCCGATAACAGACAGAGCACTCCTTCACCGCTGACTTTGGCGATTTGTTGAAAATCAGTTTCCGCACCTACTGGCGTCAAATCAAATTTGAAGTCACCGGTATGGACAATGTTCCCCTCCGGAGTCGTCACGACAACACCGAAAGAATCGGCGATACTATGCGTCGTCCTGAAAAAACGCACCTTGATATTCTGGAATTCCACGACTGTGTCATTTTTGACTTGGTGGAATTTAACGCCTTTGATTTTGTGCTCCAGCAGCTTTGACTTGATTAGCTCAACTGCGAAATCGCCGCCATAAATTGGCGCCTTTACATCCTTCAGCAAGAATGGCAGACCGCCGATATGGTCCTCGTGGCCATGTGTCACGAAAATTCCGACAAGCTTGTCCTGATTTTGCTTCAAATAAGTATAATCCGCAAGCACATAATCAATCCCAAACAACTCATTATCCGGAAACTTGATTCCGCAGTCCACTAACACCATTTCATTTTTGTATTCGATTACATACGTATTTTTTCCGATCTCACCAAGACCGCCTAAAGCAAAAATTTTAAGATCCTTTTTCAATTTCGTTTCCATAGTTCAACTCCTGTTTCTTTGTTCAAATGTATTTATCAATTCCCATGGGAATCATAGTCAAAAAAATAGTGAAGAAATCGTTGAAGAAAATTGGGGTTTGAAGTTCTTAAAATATACCATAAAATAAGCATTTCAACAAATAATGCTATCCTCAGTACTATTTAGACGAGTATTTATGGGGGAAAGTTGCTGAGACGGATAATTTTCATCCTGAGGATTCTTTTCGGTCAATGCAGTGGCTCTGCTTTTACCGTTTTCGCTCCTTTCACTCCTTTTCGGGCAATGCAGCGGCTCTGCTTTTACCGTTTTTCCTCCTTTCACTTCTTTTCGGGCAATGCAGCGGCTCTGCTTTTACCGTTTTTCTTCTTTTGGCTCTTTATTGGGTAAAGCAGCTGTATAAAGACTCCTTCTATGTGACCTTTTGTCGATGGTTCAATTAATTTGGGCTTATAGAAAATTTCTTACATTCACTACCTGCCAAACATCAAAAACACCGCAATCATATCATGCGATCGCGGTGTTTCGTGGTCCTTACAATATATCCTTGAACGTCTTTGCCTGCTGGTCCAATTCGCGGGCGGCACTTCCGATTTCTTTGAAGGCGGTGACCGCTTGTTCATTGAGTGTCTGGTTGTTGATGATGCCATTTTGCGAGCGTCTAGTGGCTTCGTTGATTTTGGTGATTTCGCCTGCTATTCCTTCAATGTGTTCATTGACTTCCTGGATGGAATCCTGGACACGCGTGGCGAGCTTCCTCACTTCTCCAGCAACGACATTAAAACCTCTTCCATGTTCCCCGGCCCTAGCGGCTTCGATGGCTGCGTTCAGGGCAAGCAGATTGGTTTGTGCGGCAATTTCGCGAATGGTCTGCACAATGCTGCCGATCGATTTGGCCTGTGATTTAAGCGATTCGAGAATTTGCAGATTTTCTTTTGATTCCTCTGCCAGTTTGATGGCTGCAGTGGCTGCTTCTTCACTTCTTGTAATGCCCAGCTCAGCCCGGCTGCTTACCTCTTCAGACATCTCCTTAAGCTGCTCGGCCAGTCTGGTTGTATTCAACTCCCGTTGTGTTATATCCGTGGCCACTTTTACCACACCCGCGACTCTTCCCAGAGAATCGTAAACAGGTGTATATGTAGCCTCCAGCCAGAGCAGTTTCCCTCTTTTCGTGACTCGTTGGATTTTCTCCTGAAAGCTTTTTCCATTGCGGAGGTTCCTCCATAGCTCTGTGTATTTCCTGCTGGCCGCAAACTCTGCTGTACAAAATTGTTTATGCAAAAGTCCTGGCATTTCTTCGACACGATAGCCCATTGTCATCGCAAAGTTTTCATTTGCCCAAAGCACTTTTCCATCGGGATCAAATTCGATCATCGCCAAAGACCTTTCAATTGCTGTCAGGACCGCGTCTTCTTCAAAAACCTGTGTGCTCATCTTTTCCATTCTAATCTGCATGTTGTCTCCTCTTAATCATTTGATATGTATCTTTGTTACTATCGTACTAGTCTTTTATGCTCTTCGACAATTTTGAATATGCTCTGGTCCTCTGCACCATAGAAAACACCAAACGACTCATGTTAAGATAATGTATAATCTAAATGAAGGATGGGATTCTTTTGGATCAAAAAATCTTGCCCGCATCTTCAAACATGAAAGAATTTGAACAGTTTCTCGAAAGTCCTTATGAAATTGGCGTCATGCTGGAAGTACATATCGCTCAATTGAAAAATATCAATGCGATGGCGAAGCGCTATGGGAAAAAAATGATTTATCATGTGGATATGATTCAGGGGTTGAAGAGTGATGATTTTTCAACCGAATATATATGCCAGGAATACAAACCGTATGGCCTGATTTCCACGAAGTCGAGTGTCATTTTAAAAGCAAAGCAAAAAGGAGTGCTAGCTGTGCAAAGAGTATTCCTGATTGATTCCCATGCACTCGAAAAAAGCTATAAACTCATCCAGAAAACCCGCCCAGATTATATTGAAGTTTTACCGGGGGCGATGCCTTGGATGATCAAGGAAGTCAAAGAACGAGTGAACATCCCGATCTTTGCAGGCGGCCTGATCCGGACAACCGAGGAAGTGAAGAATGCTTTGGATGCCGGGGCCACTGCGATTACTACATCTAAAAGCGAATTATGGGAAATAATCCAATTTCAAAAATCAGACACATGAAAATCCCAGGTGGCTGTGATATAATGATTACAAGTTAATAAATCGGGTAGGAGAACTGGAGAGACCACGATAACATTTCGGCTTTTGGGCGATAATGTTGTTTGTGGTCTCTCTTTTTTTCATATTAAGGAGGCGTAATAGATGAGATTTTCAAATCTCGACCGTAAAAATATAGTATCCAAACTAAAAAATGAAGCATTTGATGTCCTTGTCATTGGCGGCGGAATAACCGGTGCCGGAATAGCTGTGGATGCAGCCACAAGAGGAATGAACATTGCTTTGTTGGAAATGCAGGATTTTGCAGCAGGCACTTCAAGCCGTTCCACAAAGCTCGTGCACGGCGGCCTGCGTTATTTAAAACAATTCGAAGTGAAAATGGTGGCTGAAGTCGGCAAGAACGTGCGATTGTATATGAAAATGGCCCGCATGTCACTACACCGGAATGGATGCTCCTCCCCTTCCATAAAGGCGGAACATTCGGCAGCTTTAGTACCTCTATTGGTCTGAGGGTGTACGACTTTTTAGCAGGCGTCAAAAGATCGGAGCGCAGAAAAATGTTCAGCGCGGCCGAAACATTGGCAAAGGAACCACTCGTAAAAAAAGACGGATTGAAGGGCGGCGGCTATTATGTTGAATACCGCACCGATGATGCCCGCCTGACGATCGAGGTCATGAAGCAGGCTGTTGAAAAAGGCGCAACACCATTGAACTATTCTAAAGTTAAAAATCTTATTTATAAAAATGGGATTGTTGTAGGCGTCTTGGTTGAGGATCTTTTAACAGGCGAGGAATATGAAGTTCATGCCAAAAAAGTTGTTAATGCAACTGGCCCTTGGGTCGATGGCATCCGTGAAATGGATGATTCAAAAAAAGGAAAAACCCTCAAGCTGTCAAAAGGTGTTCATATCGTCATCGATCAATCACGCTTCCCGCTTAAGCAGGCGATTTATTTCGATACACCAGATGGCCGGATGGTCTTCGCGATTCCGCGCGATGGCAAAACCTATGTTGGCACGACCGATACTTTTTACAATGAAGACCCAATCAACCCTGGCATGACAGAAGAAGACAGAAGCTATCTACTTAAAGCAATTCACTATATGTTCCCTGACGTGAATGTTACGGAAAAAGATGTAGAATCCAGCTGGGCAGGCATCAGGCCGCTGATTCATGAGGATGGCAAGGCTCCTTCGGAAATTTCCAGGAAAGATGAAATTTGGGAATCAGATTCTAAACTGATCACCATCGCTGGCGGCAAATTGACTGGCTACCGTAAAATGGCGGAAACGATTGTCGACCTGCTTGCCGAGAAATTCGCTAAAGAAGAAGAACTCAGCTTCCCTGGTAGCCAGACGAAGAACCTGCCTATTTCCGGCGGAGATGTCGGCGGTTCTGCAAACCTTGATTTTTTTGTGGAAAAACAGCTTGAAGAAGGCATGAGTGCTGGCCTTACAAAAGAAGAAGCCCGCCGTCTTGCCTATCAGTATGGATCGAACGCTCCGATTGTGTTCCAGCTTGCATCAGAACATAAGAAAGAAGCAGTTCAATATGGCCTGCCATTGGAATTGTTCGCGAAGCTGATTTACGGCATCCAATATGAAGCGGCAGCAACACCAGTCGACTTCTTCAACAGACGTACAGGAGCGATTTTATTCGATATCGACCTTGTGCATAACTTCAAGGAAAATGTGATTAACTTCATGCGCGACCAATTCAGCTGGAATGACCAGCAAACTGAAGCCTTTACCCTGGAGCTTGAAGGAGCATTAACAGAAGCAGTTGTTCCTGTAAAATAGCCAGCAAAACCCTGATCATGATGATCAGGGTTTTTGGCCTGTTTTCGAGTAGATCAAGCTTTCTTTATCCATAATTCTTCTGGTGTTCCTTTTTCATCTCAAGATACTCTTGATCGGTTCTGGCCTGTTTCCACTTTTCCATAAAAATGGCGGCAGATTCAGCCTTCACTGGATCGTTCTGGCGTTCGTTCACCTTGCCGTCCTCGTCATATTTTCTGCCGCCCTTATAATTCGTATAGCGACGGGCATGGGTATAGCACATCTGCAGAAACTTCCTTGCCATGTCCATGCCGACAAAATCATTTTTCGCTTTATAATCCAGGAACATCTTATAGATTTTTTCTGAGTTGTCTGGTGCAGCGGCATTGACATCGCAGGCTGGCCTGTCAGGTTTGCGAGCTGGTTAAAATGCGTGCGGGCAAGATTCTTTTGTGCGATCTGATCGACAATGCCCGCCTTCTTTAAAACTCTGCCAAGTCCTAGCTTCCCGACTGTGCTGATAAGGAATTTTTCAGATGAAGACGGCTCCAGTTCACCGATTTTTGCTGGAGGATGAGCTGTTGTGTATCATCAACGGTTGTCTGGCTGCGGACAAGGAAATTCTCTGAATACCCTGCTGGCTAATAAGTATTCGTTCCTTTTGCTGATTTGCAATTTTGGCAGAGTTGTAAATAGCCTTTATATTCTATGGTATATATGTACTGATTTACCTGATTATTATATATATTCACATTACTTGAATGATTTTTAATTCACTTTTTTTTAGATCACAAAACATTAATAACCCTTATATAGCAATACTTCGAAAGATTTATCCGTGATATTTTTTTTGACAATCCACACTTCAAAAAGTATTCTAGAATAGAAAATAGGGAGGGATAATCATGTCTAACTATAATAGGCAGAAAATTGTGGATAGTGTTCCTCAAACAGGATTCTTCGGACATCCAAAGGGACTTTTCACGCTTTTCTTCACTGAGTTCTGGGAACGTTTCTCTTACTATGGAATGAGAGCGATCCTCGTATTCTACATGTATTACGAAGTATCGAAGGGCGGCTTGGGGCTTGATGAAACGCTTGCGCTTTCCATCATGTCCATTTACGGCTCACTCGTCTACATGTCAGGTATTATCGGCGGATGGCTTGCTGACCGGATCTTCGGTACATCACGAGCTGTGTTCTACGGCGGAATATTGATCATGTTAGGTCATATCGCGCTTGCAATTCCGGGAAGCGTCACAATGTTCTTCGTGTCGATGATTCTGATTGTTATCGGAACGGGTTTGTTGAAACCAAACGTTTCAACTGTCGTCGGTGAAATGTACAGCGAAAAAGACACTCGTCGTGACGCTGGTTTCACTATTTTCTATATGGGGATCAATGCAGGTGCATTCCTTGCGCCACTTATCGTTGGAACAGTATCTAAGGCTTACAACTTCCATTACGGCTTTGCAATTGCCGCTATTGGTATGTTCATTGGACTAGTTGTTTTCGTTTTAACAAAGAAAAAGAATCTAGGTCTTGCAGGTACCGCTGTACCAAACCCGCTTTCACCATCTGAAAAGAAGAAGACTTTTACGATTTTCGCTATAGCAGTTGTCGCAATCGGTATTTTAAGTGCTATTTTAATTCCTGCTGGACTTTTAACATTCGAAAGCTTTATCAACCTTGTAACAATTCTTGGTATCTTAATTCCGACTGCATACTTTATCGTTATGTATCGCAGCCCTAAGACAACAGAAGTGGAACGTTCACGTGTTCTTGCCTATATTCCTTTATTCCTTGCGGCGGTCATGTTCTGGGCAATCCAGGAGCAAGGCTCAACAATCCTTGCTAACTATGCGGACAAGCGTACACAGCTCGAGTTCGCTGGTATGACCATTTCACCGGCATGGTTCCAGTCACTGAACCCATTATTCATCATTATCTTTGCACCGATTTTCGCAGGATTCTGGGTGAAGCTTGGTGACCGCCAGCCATCAATTCCGAAGAAGTTCTCATTCTCATTGATGTTCGCAGGTCTTTCATTCCTGGTCATCCTGATTCCTGCATATTTCACAGGTACAGATGCACTGGTAAGCCCATTATGGCTCGTACTTAGCTACCTGATCGTTGTATTCGGTGAATTGCTGATTTCTCCTGTTGGACTATCAGCAACTACCAAACTTGCTCCGGCTGCTTTCTCCGCACAAACAATGAGCCTCTGGTTCCTTGCAAGTGCTGCAGCACAAGCAATCAACGCACAAATCGTTAAGTTCTACTCACCTGAAACAGAGATGGCTTACTTCGGTACAATCGGAGGAGCATCCATCGTACTAGGTATCATCCTTTTCATCTTGTCTCCGAAGATTCAAGGTTACATGAAGGGTATAAAATAAAAAATTAATATAGAAGACGGCTACTCCTAAGATGAGAGCCGTCTTTTTTTGGTATTATCATAAATGCGAAAATCCATCGCTGATAAAAATTTTTAAATGATACATTTTCAGGGTACCTTTTATAACAAGAAGCTTATGAGAGGAGAGTCGATTTTGACATATATACTTTTGGCAGTAGGTTTTGCATTGCTCATAAAGGGAGCAGATTATTTCGTGGAGGGAGCTTCTAAGATTGCCACCATGCTCCGGGTTCCGCCTTTATTGGTCGGTTTGACAATTGTAGCCTTTGGAACAAGCTCACCTGAGGCGACAGTAAGCATGATTGCGGCAATGGAAGGCAACAGTGATGTTTCTCTTGGGAATGTTGTTGGAAGCAATATTTTCAATATCACTTTGGTCGTCGGCATCACTGCTATGATCAATCCACTTGCAGTTGAAACGACGACAATTCGAAAGGAAATTCCATTTACCTTGCTGGCAAGTGTTGCGCTTGCGGTCGTAGCCAGTGATATAGCGCTTCAGATGGCGGGTACCAATTTAATTGGCAGAAGCGAAGGAATCATCCTGCTTCTTTTCTTTCTGATTTTCCTGTATTACATCATCGAGGTTGCCTTGAATAACCGTGAACCAGTATCGGATGTGCCTACAGCTACAGGCAAAGTAACTTGGGGAAAGAATATTTTCATTACAATCGCCGGTCTGGCTGCGATTATTTTCGGCGGAGACCTGGTAGTTGACCATGCAACAACCATCGCCCTATCCCTGGGGATGAGCGAGACGCTGGTAGGTTTGACGATTGTGGCTGTCGGAACCTCACTGCCGGAATTGATCACATCCATCACTGCGGCCCTGAAAAAGGAAAGCGAAATCGCACTCGGCAATATTGTCGGAAGCAACATCTTTAACATCCTTTTCGTTCTAGGTGCTGCAGCTACAATATCGCCACTCGCTGTAAATGATAAAATCTTCACCGATATTGCCATAATGATCATTTTAACGGCAGTGCTACTGATTTTTTCAAGGTCGAAATTCAAAATCTCCAAGGCGGAAGGCGCCATACTTGCAGCAGTTTATATCGCCTACTTGGTATATATTATTTTACGTAATTAAAGAATTGAAAAGGGCCTGACTGGATTAGCAGGCCTTTTTTCCATGAATCTGATTGTCAGCTAACGCATGCTTGCAATTGTGTATGTAATCTTACAGACTCTCTATTTTGTTTAAGTTTGATTCTTTCCGATAGCGTATAATCGTCAGGTCTTTGTTGATGTCTTTGGCCTCTCCGGTACGCTTATACCCCATCTTTTCATACAAATAGCAGTTCCGCTCTTCAGTAAGGATCGTATCAAGCTCCCATGCATCCGCCTCCGGTACATGAGTTCCAGCCGTTTCATGGCTTCCTGGGCAATGCCTTTATTATGGTATTTTTCAAGGATATTGATGATATGCAGCTTCATCAATCCAGGGGACTTTTCATAGACATGAACACTACCCGCAAGCATGCCTTCAAAAAATATTTTATAATAATCCCCCCGCTTAAACCTTGCGGAGAATTTCTCCTTTGTTTGGGTTACCGGGCTTGTTTCATGATCCTTGTATTTTTTATATAAAGGCATGAATACTTCTTTTTGCAGAGCTAAAAGTTCATCAGCATCATCTGCTGAAGCCTTTTTGAGAGCGATACTAGATTTGACCATGTCAAATAATAGGTCGAAATAGTTGAACGGTATGAAGTCCCCGGTCTCTGCCATTTCCCTTATTTCCGCTTCACTCGCCCATTTCGCTTCGGCGACTTCCTCTTCCTGAAGATGCAAATCCTCAATCGCAACATTTTGCCTGACGAGCCAGATATCATCGAAGCCTTGCGAAAATTTCACAGTAAATAATCTGTCGCCTTTTTCGATATCCAGGTTGATTCCAAGCTCTTTCATATAAAAGAACAAAAAGCGCAAGCGCCTCGTTCTGCCCCGACAAGCGCTGGAGGGCCGACCAGTGAAGTCATTCTTTGACTTCATTGGGCGGACCGAAACCGAAAAGTATAGCCGACTGCCCAGAAACGCAGAAACTGGAGACTCCGACAAAGAAACGCTTTTTGCTTCTGCCGGCGGAATTGAAGTTTCGGAGTTTCTAGGAGGCGACACTAGACAAGCGACTCGAGGGGCTAGGCGCTGGAGCTGGATTAAGAAAACCTGGATAGTTATCCACACTGAAAATATTTTGTAATTTCCTATTAAATAAAAAAAGAAGCATGCTTTCCATGCTTCTTTGTGCTCTATTTCACTCTTTTCCGTCTCATCCATTGCGTTGCGGCCCATTTGTCACCAATGACAACTGGCGCTCCGCCATGCAAGGTCAAGTCATTCAAGTCTTGATTGTCATAGAAATATTCAAAATAAACGGCACTGCCCTTTTGTGGGGACACCGAGAAATTGAGCTTAGGGAAATAAGTTTCTCCCCCCTGCTCGACATCATTCAGATACATGACGAGTGTACTAATCCTCGGGTTGCTTACATTTGACGCGAAAAAGTCAAAGTGGGCTTTGTACTCCTGGCCAATTTTATAATTTAAAATCTGCAATCCTTCACCATGCTCATCTGGAATGTTCATAATTTGCGAGATTCTCTTTTCAACCCGTGCAACAACCTCGTTTTCGGCATCTTCGATAAACGTGCTGCTGCTCGTCCTAAGCTGGTCAACTTCGCGGGTATTCCCGATTTTTGAGCGCTGCAGTTTGTCCTTTGACAGCTTCATAAGCTCATCGCATTCTTCGTCACTTAGCACATTTCCCAAAATGACGATTAGCGGTTCTTCCATTCTAGCAATTATGTTGATTTCACGATCGTCGGTTTTGATTTTGTTTCCGATATGACTAAAAATCGTAGGTTCTTTTACAGTTAAATCAACAGTATCCATTCTCAACTTTCATCAACCTCTTAATAATAAATTTTTCAAAAGTTAGATTGATATATAAACGAAAGCATCATTCATCCTTTATGTCCCTTGTCCTCTGTAAATCAAAATGGATGACAAAACCGATTATCAAACTCTATTCAATTTTCAATTTATTTTACAACGGGGGAAGGTGTTTTACTATCTTTTTTTAATTCTAAATGAAAAAAGAGAGTATTAAATTTCCAAATTGCATAGGACGATAAAAAAAAGAGGAAAAACCCCGCTTAAAGGTTTTTCCTCTTTTTTCATTTCAAGTCTGAAGAATCATCATAGTCGTAGCGGAAGCCGTCTGTTTGTTTAGGAGATTGTTCGTTCTTTTTGTTTTTTAAGTCCTGTTCGATTTGATTCTTATCTTGCCGTTTTTTGTCAGAGTTCAACGAATTTGCCTCCTTTTTGTTCCCTATTATCCCAAGTCTTTCTTACTAATATTCATAAGGCTGAATATAGTGGAAACACTAGGAGTACAAATTCTTATAACTTCGAGGCCAAGCATGCAGCGCAACTACGCAATCGATTTTATGCAATTTTGCCATATTGGCAGTCGTCATTATTCATACATTCCCAAGCAATGACCAGCTGGGATATTTCGTTCTTGATAATCTTTCGAGGTTTGCTGTTCCATTTTTCTTTGTCGCTTCAGGCTATCTGTTCATTCTAAAGGTTAGTGATAATCCTCAATCCTTTGCTTACTTCAAAAAATATGGATCAGGCTCTGCTTTATGTAATAATAATCCCCCAGGCAAACCTGAAGTCTTTATTTTTCCTCAATCAAGTCCCTTTTTTCCAGCCTCTCCAAAATCCGTCTCTTTTGATATAGCATCGTCGCGGTTTCCGCAAGGTCGCTCACCATCGACCGGTTGGCGAAAGCGCCGAAGACAATCCCGGCCACCGGTACCATCTGGAGCAGTTTTTTCCAGCCGAATGATTCTGTATATGTTAAGGTAACCTCGCGCCAGCCCTGAAGCTGCGAGATGACTTCCCTTGATTTATTTTCATTGTTAAAATCGCTCAATTCATTCAATATGGCCTGTTTTCCAACAACATCCGCTGAAGAAAACTGCAGGCACTTAATGATGAATACACGTTCCTTTTTATCTCTTGGATCATAACCATGGATGATCGCGATATCCTGGATTGTTTTTAGCGAGAGGGCCAGAACAGCAGGAATATCAATCGCGAGCGTAAAAATTCCGCCGATTCCCGTACTTGCTCCCTGGATCGTCGCCGCTTTCTTTCGTTGCTCGCCAAGTGCCAGTGATGCCATCTTCATTTCTTCCACCGGAACGCGCTCCATATCTGTAAGCTGGCTAACTCTCCTTCCAGTCTTTTCTCGAAAAATTGAAACACAGACTTCTCGCTTGTTAAATATTGGCCTCCCGTTTGAATGTAGCTCCCCAGCTCATCAAGCAGGACCCCTACCTTCTCCTGGATGAACTTTGGCGTAAACCGGTCAAGCATCTTGAATGGCAGACGGGTCAGGCGCTCCCAAAACCAAAGCCCCTTCTGGTCCTTTTCCCATTTTTCAATTTCCTTTAGTTCGTTCAATAAGTAGTCCCGTGCATCCATCTGATTCATCCACCTGTCATTTTTGATACTATATTAACGGTTTACATCATAGGAAGGTTTCATTTTAGTTCAATGTTATAGAATTCTTTTGCCAGTCCCTTGAAGCGATCCGAGTCTATTTCCTCTTTCTTAACACCATCTTCCGTCCATTGGGTAAAACTAGTTTCCGTTAACACCATGCTCCCGTTTGCCGTCACTCTTGTCAGCAATGGCTTTTTATTAAATGGAGACTGCGGATGTTCCGTAATGATTTTCTTCATTTCTGATAAATCGCTGACATTCTCCACCGGCTCTCTGGAATCAAAAGCGTAGCCGATTCTCCAATCAGGATCCTTATACTTCAGCTTCATCTCTAAAATATAATCTCCAAACTCACTATCATGTTGTTTAACACGGAAATCCCCGTTAGGAGAACTAATATCAGTCCCATCCAACGGCACCGGCCTTAACGGCAGGTTCCCGCCAAAACCGGTATCAACCAAATATCTTTTGCCTTCGTCATTCAGTAATATCGCAGCATGCGTCCTGCCTGTCGGGCTGAAGGCCTTAAGGTCAGGAACGTATACTGACCCGCGGATCAGCTGGACATCCAGGCCATTCTCTTTTAAAAATAAATAGAGGATGCCGTTCAAGTCATAGCATAGGCCGCCTTCATTTCTATGGATGATTTTGTCAACTAAATTATCCTCATTCAATTCATTTAAATCACCAGAAAGCGTGCACAGGTTTTCAAATGGGATAGCTGCTGCTGTCCGTTCTAGAATTTCATCCATTTTTGCTAATGTGACAGGCGTTGTTATAGGCAGCCCGATTCTCTCACGGTATAGCTGGTTTAGATTACTCATTTTCCAATACCTCTTTCCGTTAAGCTATCTATCGTAAAGATACATGAATTTATTCAAAAAAGCAGACATTTCAATACAGGTCTTATTATTCATTTTCTATCATTTAAATATATTTATTCCGACAACTTTCTTCATATTCAAATAGATTTTAAAGGAATTACGATAAAAACTGACATCCCTTTATACTAAAATCCTATTATCTTGTAAAATCGTGTAGTATTTTAGGACTATTTTCATGTAAACAGCCTGCTATATTGTCATTGCTGGCTAAGTAAAAGTATTGTAAAATTGAGAAGAAAGTTTATTGCAAGCGCTTGCATGATTTGGGATTTTATTTTTTTGCCGAATTGTGCAAACGGTTTCACTTAGATTCCTTAATAATAGAAAGGAGGACATTTTTTCTACTACTCTAGCTACATCATTCAATCTAGGGAGGAAAAAATACGTATGAGAAAAAGCACAAAACGTAGTTTCTCTATTTTCATGACAGCGATCATGATTTTGAGTTTATGGCTTCCTTTCGTACCTGCCCAGCAGGCTAATGCTGAAGGAACGACTGTCACCTCAGAATCAACTGAGCGCAAAGTACGCTTTACCTACATTCGTGAAGACCAGAATTTTGGTGAATGGAATATATGGACTTGGAACACAGGTGTGACTGATGGCCAGGTTGATTTTACAACAAAGGAAGGCAGCAAAGCTGTTGTTGATATCCCCGTTGGCCCTAACACTGCGCAGATGGGCTTTGTCCTTCGCAGTACTGATAATTGGGATACTGCACAAAAGGAATTTGGAGACCGCTTTATCAACGTCAACAAAAATGATTCCTTAACAAAAGCATTCATCACAAGTGGGGTAGAACAAATTCGCATCGTTCCTGATGGATCAGCTCCAGTCATTGATAATGGAAAGGCAACTTTCTTCTATCGTGATAAAGAACTTTTCGCTAACGATGCAATGGGCTCAATTGAAAAAGTAGAATTGAAGTTCAATGGCGAAACCCTTCCAATGACATACCAGCCAGAGAATGAGAGATTCGTAGTTTCATATGAAAACATTCCTAACGGAACAAGTGAATACACATATCTGGTAACAAAAGATGGCGTTACAAATGAAGTAACCGACCCTTACAATACAGTTGATGGGAAGTCGACGATTTCTCACACAAACACTGAGTTGACTGTTTCCGGTTCTGTTACGCCGGAAGAGATTGATTATAACCAAAACGCAGTGCTAACAGTTGATGTAATAGGCCTGACAGATGGAGTCGGTGTCAGAAAAATCACTGCTGATGTTTCTGCACTAGGTGGATCTAGTGCCCTTGAAATCGACCCATCGTTAAAAGAAGTGACAATTGCCGTTGATGACAATGTAACAGCAGGTACAAAATCGATTCCACTAACAGTTACCGATTCATTCGGAAATGCACATAACGCTTCAGCAACTGTTGATGTGAAAACAAGACAATCTGTAGGCGAAAATGACTTTGACTGGGATGAGTCAATCATTTACTTCATGCTGACAGACCGTTTTTTTGATGGGGATTCATCTAACAATGATCCTTACAACCAGAATTATGAAGAAAAAAACGACCGTGGCACATACCAGGGCGGCGATTTTAAAGGAATTACCCAGAAATTAGATTACCTGGATGAGCTAGGTGTAAACACAATTTGGATCAGTCCAGTTGTCGAGAACATCAAGTACGATGTCCGCTCGACTGATGAGCACTCCTATTATGCATATCATGCTACTGGGCCAGCAACTTTGGACAGTTGAATCCTCACTTCGGTACAATGGATGATTTCCATGAGCTAATCGATGCGGCTCATGAGCGCGGTATCAAGATCATGGTCGATGTGGTACTGAACCACACTGGCTATGGCTTAAAAGAAATCGATGGTTCTATGGAAAATCAACCAGCTGGATACCCAACGGATGAAGAGCGCAGCACTTTCAGCAGCATGCTTCGTCAGGGCTCGAATGTTGGTACAGATGAAGTCGTTGGTGAACTAGCAGGCCTTCCTGATTTTAAAACAGAAGACCCTGAAGTCCGCCAGCAAATCATAGATTGGCAGACAGACTGGATCGAAGCAGCTACAACTGGTAAGGGCAACACAATCGATTACTTCCGTGTCGATACAGTGAAGCACGTTGAAGATGCTACATGGATGGCATTTAAAAATGCTATAACTGAAAAAATGCCTGAACATAAGATGATCGGTGAGGCTTGGGGGGCGAGTGCTGACAACCAGCAAGGATACCTTGAAACAGGTATGATGGACTCCCTGCTTGATTTTGACTTTAAGAATATTGCGCATTCCTTTGTTAACGGAAACCTGAGTGCTGCAAATGATGCGTTGACTGCACGTAACGCAAAAATAGATAACACGGCCACTTTGGGACAGTTCCTTGGAAGCCATGACGAAGAGGGATTCCTTCACGCTGCTGGAAATGACGAAGGCAAGCTGAAGGTTGCTGCTTCCCTGCAGGCGACAGCTAAAGGCCAGCCGGTCATTTATTACGGTGAAGAACTTGGACAAACTGGCGCAAATAACTATCCGCAATACGACAACCGTTATGACCTTGCCTGGGATCAGGTTGAAGGCAACGATATCCTTGCACATTATAAGAAGATTTTGAACTTCAGGGGAGATCATTCTGAAGTATTCGCAAAAGGTGAGCGTTCAACGATTGGCGGCACAGATGCTGATCAGTTCATGGTTTTTGCAAGAAAGCACGGAAATGAAGCAGCCTATGTCGGCTTGAACGTTGCTGACAGTGCGAAAGAAGTAACATTAACGGTTGATGGCGAAAATCCAGTGGTAACAGACCACTATTCAGGTGAAACTTACACTGCTACAGCCGGAAAGGTGACATTAACAATCCCTTCTAAAGCGGATGGCGGTACTGTTTTACTAACGGTTGAAAATGGTACGATCATACCTGCTGAAGATGGCAATGGTGATGGTGACGGCGATGGCGGCGGCGATGGAACGGTTGAACCAATCCCTGCGAACCATGTCCGTATCCACTACAAGCGTGATGACAACAACTATCAAAACTATGGAGCATGGCTGTGGAACGACGTAGCCTCCCCTTCTGCCAACTGGCCGACTGGCGCTACAATGTTCGAAAAAACGGACAGCTATGGTGCGTACATTGACGTCGAGCTTGCAGATGGCGCAAAGAACATCGGCTTCCTCGTCATGGACGTAACAAAAGGTGATGCTGGTAAAGACGGCGGAGACAAAGGATTTACAATCATTTCACCTGATATCAATGAAATTTTCATCAAACAAGGCGATGACAAGGTTTATACTTATGAACCAGTCAACCTACCTGAAAACACTGTCCGCGTCCACTATGTACGCGACAATGCTGATTACGAAACTTTGGGTTATGGAACTGGGGCGATGTCGCTGCACCTTCAGATGGTTGGCCAACAGGAGCTGCTTCCTTCTCTGGCACAGACCGTTACGGTGCGTATGTTGATATCCAGCTAAAAGAAAACGCGAAGACAATAGGTATGATCACTCTCAATAAGACCAACGGAAACAAGGATGGCGGCGACAAATCATTCAACCTGCTAGACAAATACAATCACGTCTGGGTTAAACAAGGCGATGACAATGTCTACGTTTCTCCTTACTGGGAGCAGGCTACGGGCCTGACATCTGCTGAAGTGATTTCCGAGGACACGATTTTACTAAGCTTTACCATGACTGACGGCTTAACTGCTGAAAATCTGAAGTCGAAACTGGAGATTAAAGACGCAGACGGTACAACTGTTGAGATTGAAAGTGTGGAGATTGCAGGAGACAAAAAAGTAGAAGTAAAAGCTCAATTTGATTTAGAAAAGCTTCCTTTGTCCATCACGTATTCGGGCAGAACGGTTTCTGCTTCATCCGGTTGGAGAATGCTTGATGAAATGTTTGCTTATGAAGGTGATGACCTAGGTGCTACCTATAAGGATGGCGCAGCAACATTGAAGCTTTGGGCTCCTAAAGCAAACAAGGTTGTGGCGAACTTCTTTAACAAGGACAATGCAGCAGAGCAAATTGGCAGCATTGAATTAACAAAGGGTGAAAAAGGAGTCTGGTCTGCGGACATTGCTCCTGGCGCCCTGAATGTAACTGACCTGAAGGGTTATTTTTACCAGTATGAAGTTACAAATGATGGAGTGACAAAGAAAGTTCTTGATCCTTACGCAAAATCAATGGCAGCGTTCACGGTGAATACGAAGGGTGAAGCTGGTCCTGATGGCGACACCGTTGGTAAAGCAGCGATTGTTGACATGAGCGGTACAGATCCTGAGGATTTCGATCATGCAAAAATTAAAGGCTATGAAAAGCGTGAAGACGCAGTAATCTATGAAGTACACGTACGTGACTTCACATCTGACCCTTCAATCGAAGGTGATCTGAATGCTAGATGGGGTTCTTACAACGCCTTCGTCGACAAGCTGGATTATATTAAAAAGCTTGGCGTTACACACGTTCAATTACTGCCTGTCATGGCGTGGTATTATGGCGACGAAACAAAGATGGGCCAAAGAGAGCTTGATTACTCTGCGGGCGGAAACGAGTACAACTGGGGCTATGACCCACACAGCTACTTCTCGCCGGATGGCGCATATTCAGAGGATGCAACTGATCCTGAATTACGTGTAAAAGAACTGAAACAAATGATTGATGCAATCCATGATGCAGGAATGGGTGTTGTCCTTGACGTTGTTTATACTCATATGGCACAATCCAGCCAGCTGAATGATATCGTTCCTGATTACTATGCGTTCCAGGATGCACAAGGAAACTTCCTTGGCGGCTTCGGAAACAACCTGGCAACAAGCCATACTATGGCTGAAAAGCTTATGGTCGATTCAGTGAAGTACTGGTTCGAAGAATACAAGATTGATGGAATGCGCTTTGATATGATGGGTGACGCAACCTACCCTGCAGTCCAGAACGCGTACGATGCAGCTGCATCTGTAAATCCTGATGCATTGTTCATCGGTGAAGGCTGGAGAACATTCGCCGGCCACATCGCTGAGCCAGAACTGGCTGGCATGGGCGCTGACCAGGATTGGATGGATAAGACAGATGACGTTGGTGTTTTCTCTGACGAAATCCGTAACGAATTGAAGTCTGGCTTCGGTTCTGAAGGTGAACCTCGATTCCTGACTGGTGGAGCTCGTGATATCAAGACGATTTTCGACAACATCAAAGGCCAGCCTGGCAACACAGCTGACGACGATCCTGGCGACATGGTCCAATACATCGCAGCACACGATAACTTACCGCTATATGATGTCATTGCCCAATCGATTAAAAAGGATCCGGCAATTCCTGAAAACAATCTTGAAATCCACAAGCGGATTCGGCTTGGCAACTCCATGATCCTGACGTCACAAGGTACTGCATTCCTTCACGCAGGACAGGAGTACGGCAGAACGAAGCAATGGAAAGGCGAAGGTGTTCCTGAGCAAAAGTATCATGAATTAGCGGATGAACAAGGAAAGCCATTCGGCTACTTCATCCATGATTCATACGATTCTTCAGATGCCATCAACATGTTTGATTGGCAAAAGGCTACAAACAAGAAGAAATACTCAGTTAACACAACAACACAAGCTTATACTCAAGGCTTGATTGAGCTGAGAAAATCAACGAACGCTTTCCGCCTTGGCGAAAAAGAACTCGTTGACCAGAATGTAAGATTGCTGGACTTGCCTGAAATCAACGATAACGACTTAGTTATCGCATACGAAAACGTATCTACCGATAAGACTGGTACGTACTATGTATTCGTCAATGCTGATATGAAAGCTCGTACGTTGACTTTAGGTGATCTTGACTTCTCTAAAGGAAAGGTTCTTGTTGACAACGATGAGGCTGGGAAAACTCCGGTATCCAAAAAGTCAGGTTTCAAGCTGTCAAAAGACAAATTGACGCTTGATCCATTAACAACTGTAGTCATCAAAGTAGACCACAAAGGCAAGAAGAAGTAGGATTTCTCGGCAGGTATCATCCTAATCAGATGGTACTTGCGTTATTTTTGCCTTGATAGTTTACTAACATTCGCATCAAGGGTATCATTAATTAACCAACATGAACGCCTTAGGAGAATCAGATGCTAGAAGACAGATTGTAACAGATTGTATAAGGGCCGCGGCTCGTAGTGTATTGTTTTGCTGCACGGAATTAGCGGGAACTCGAATATTTTTTAGTTAGCCTGAAAAGCGTAAGTGCCTTGGTCAGCCCCGACATGCGCTGGAGGGCCGACCGGTGAAGTCGCTCTTTGACTTCATCGGGCGGATCGAAACGTCTCGAAGGGCTAGGCGCTGGAGCTAGACACTAATATACTTTCTTATAAGATAAAAATAGGGAATGAGCCAGGCAGCTCATTCCCCTTTGTTTGTTAACGTTTAATAATAGAATGGATATCTCGGTGGGCAGCATGGATAATATGGCGGGTATGGGGGATAAAAAGGTCGCGGATAAAATAACGCTCCGCCCAACAATCCACCAGCCAAACCACCTAAAAACGGTAATCCAAAGCCCCAGCCGATAAACCTCTGATCCTGCGAACGATAAGGATGTCTGTATGCACGCATCCGGCTTACCTCCCTCTTCTCTTTTTGTATTCACTAACTTTATATGCGTTTATCACGGTTTTGGCTTGGGCGAATGCACCTATATAAGCGATGAAGCCTTTTCAAGACTTCTTTGGCGAGTGCTCCAACACGCTTTATTGATGACCTCTTTTCCCAAAATCTAGACTTTCAGGGCGCCAATACGCCAGAACAAAAAGCGCAAGCGCCTTGGTCAGCCCCGACAAGCGCTGGAGGGCCTGACAGTGAAGTCGTTCTTTGACTTCATTGGGCGGACCGAAGCGATTCGAGGGGCTAGGCGCTGGAGCTGGATTAAGAATACTACATGTAGTTATCCACAACTAAATAAATTTTATAGTTTCCTAACCAACAAAAAAGAAGCATAAGAACCCCCCGTCTCATGCTTCTTCAAAAATTAAACTTTAAACTTCGCGACCATTTCTCTCAGGTTCTCCGCCAGACTTGCTAGTGAAGCTGATGATGAGATGACTTCTTCCATTGATGCCAGCTGCTCTTCCGTTGCGGACGCGATTTCTGCTGTGCTTGCTACGGAATCGCGGGCGATTTTGGTTACCTCTTCGATTGAGGCATTTACCTGCTGGACACTTGCCGACATTTCCTCAGATATCGCGGATACCTCCTGGATTTCCTCGCTGACATTTTCGATCGATTTTAGAATCTCTTCAAATGTCCGACCCGTATACTCAACTAAAGACACCCCTTCAGATATCTCGACCGTTCCTTTATTCATCATTTCCACAACCTGATGGGTTTCTTTTTGAATAATCTCGATCAAGCCGGAAATCTGGCTGGCTGATTTCCTCGATAGCTCAGCCAGTTTCCTTACTTCATCTGCGACAACGGCAAAGCCTTTGCCATGCTCCCCGGCCCTTGCAGCTTCGATCGCTGCGTTCAAGGCAAGCAAATTCGTCTGATCAGCGATACCGGTGATGACTTCGATGATTTTGCCTATTTCCGCTGATTTACGATCCAGGTCTTTAATGACTCCATTGGTTTCGCTTGTCGCATCATTGATCGACTTCATCTTCTGAATTACTTTTTCCAAAGATTCCTGGCCGGCCTGTGCTTGTTTTGCCGTTTCAGCCGCAGACTCGGCAACGGAAGAAGTCGTTTCGGCGACTCGCTGGATACCGCCTGACATCTCACCTACCGCTTTCGCACTTTCTTCTGTATTTTTGCTCTGGACCTCGGCACCGCCAGCAACCTCCTGAATGGCTGTTGCAACCTGGTTCGTAGCAGAGTTGGTTTGTTCCGCACTTGCCATCATTTCTTCTGCGGATGCCGCAACCTGCTCGGATGTACTGCTTACCTGATAAATTAAATTCCTCAAGTTGACTGCCATGTCATTGAAATCTGCAGCTAGCTGGCCAATTTCATCTTTATTCTTCACATTGATTTTCTCAATAGCCAGGTTTCCGCCAGCCATTTGCTTTACCGCGCTTGAAACAAGCTGGACAGGCTTTGAAATCATCCTGCTAATATATGTAGCTATCACAATTCCAATGATAAAAGCCGCTGCACTGAGCGCAATGATCAGCAAGGCTACTTTCTTTACATTACCAGACAACGTTTCACTCGTTGATTCCAGGGCATCTTGCTGGTACTCAATCGCGTCCTCAGCGGCAGAATTCAGGCTGAAGATAAGCGGATTTCCTTTTTCCTGCATCAATAATCTGACTTTTACCAGTTGTTCATCTCTTATTAAAAGAAAAGCCTCTGAAGCCACCTCATAATATTGTGCCTCAGCTGCAACAAGGTTTTCTCCTACCTTTTTTCCTTCAGCTGATGCTGTTGTGCTTAAATATTTCTCAGAGCTTTTGTCAAAATCTTCTACCGCACCCTCAAATTCAATCAGGCTTTCACCATCTCCATTGGCCATATACTTTTGGAGAGCCAGCTGCTCTCTCATGATTGCATCCTTCATCTCGACAATCAGATTCAGCTTTTCCATCCGGTCATCAATGGATGTAGAATACTGGCTGTTCATATTGTTAAACTGAAAGTTCGTGATGATGGCCACGAGCGCCAATAAAGTTAAAACCGAAAAAAGCCAGCCAATAGTTTGGCTCGAACACTGAATTTCATCTGTGGTTTTGCGAATCTTTTCTGTGGTTTTGCGAATTTCTTCTTGGATTTCATTTTCCGCTCTCCTGTCCAGCAATAGATTAAATTACCACTCTTACCTTCTATTTCGGTTTAAATTCAGAAAATTTTAGGACTTTAGCCATAAAAACTAAAAAGGACGGTTCTTTCTTCCGAATGGAAGTTAAGAACGTCCCCATGCTTCTAAGTGAGCCTGCGATATTTAATTTCCCCGCCAATGATCGTCATTTCAATTTCCATTGTTAAAAGTTCATCCGGATCTTCCATATTAAATGGATTGGTTGAGTAAACAGTCAAATCCGCTAATTTCCCCCGTGCAATCGTGCCTTTCAGTGTCTCTTCGTTTGTCGGATAAGCCCCTAATTCAGTGAAGAGTCGGAACGCATCGACCATCGACAGCTTCTGCTCCGGCACATAGCCATCGTGAGTTTCACCCGGCTTTTTTCGCGTTACTGCCGCATGGATTCCCAAGATTGGATCGACTGGTTCAACAGGAGCATCCGAGCCTCCAGCACAAATGACACCTGCTTCCATCAAGGTTTTCCAAGCGTAGGAAAGCTTGATCCGTTCTGCGCCCAGACGCTCCTGAACCCATGGAAAATCACTCGCGATAAAACGCGGTTGGATATCGGCAATTCTGCTCGGTCCCTTCAAGCGAGGAATCAATTCCTCCTTAAAACCTGCGCATGAATCAGGCGGTCTCGATAAGCCGCTGCCGGGAACTGGTCCAGCACGTCGAGAATATTTTCCAGAGCCTGGTCGCCAATCGTGTGGACAGCAATCGGCATGTCCAGCTCTCGTGCACCTTTCACGATTTCGTATAAATGCGCCTGGTCGTACATCGCATCTCCGTAATGGCCTGGCGCATCGCTATATGGCTCTGACAACAGCGCTGTTCTCTGTCCAAATGCTCCATCGGCAAAAATTTTCACCGCACCGATTTGCAGCGTATCATTGCCATAGCCTGTGTACATGCCGGCTTCTTTTAGGTTTGGTAAAAACTCATGGTTAATCAATAGATTGCTGCGCAAGCCAAGCTGCTCTCCATTTAAAAGCTCATTGAATAGATTCCACGTTTTTTCAAGCCCGCCGAGATACAGCGAATCATTTGTATGCACACTCGTCAGCCCTTTGCTCATCGCAAAATGCATCGTCTGCCGCATCGCTTTTTTCCAGTCGTCGCAGGAACGTTCAGGGATGTGCTGTCTGACCAGATTTGCCGCTGACTCGAGGAACATGCCGGTCGGCTGTTTCGTGACTTCATCGAGTACGATGGTGCCGCCCTCCGGAACTGTAACGGCTGAATGATAGCCGCACACTTCCAGCGCCTTGCTGTTGACTAAAGTCGCATGGAGGCACGTCCTTGTTAAAAATAACGGGTTGGCTGGCGCCACATAATCCAGTTCGGCAATCGTCGGAATTCTTCCGTCGGTAAAAAGATTCTCATCCCAGCTGCTGCCGGCAATCCATTCACCAGGCTGAAGCTGACTGGCTTTTTCCTTTATTTTTGCCAGCATCTCATGTTTGGTCATGATTCCGACAAAATCGAGATTGATGAAGCTATCCGCCATGATGGACAGGTGAAGATGGCTGTCAATCAAGCCTGGCGTAACCGTCTTCCCTTCGAGATCAATGATTTGTGCCTGGCCGCCCCAGTGCAGCACCATATCCTCGGTAGTTCCCATATCAATAAAACGGCCATTTTCAATGACCACTGCCTGTACAATTGGATTGCGTGAATTAAATGTATAGATGGTTCCATTTTTATAAATGTTCTCACGAAGATTCTCCCCCTTGGACAAAATTGATATCGGTTATGTCGCAGGTAAGGAATAAATTTGGGATGCCTGGGGAGTGCGTTTGGAGTTTGATAGAAGGGGATATTGGAAAGGCTCTGGCATGCAAAAAGCAATGACAGAAAATAACCTATCATTGCTTTTACAATATACGTTATCTCCCATTTCGATCAGTAGTTCTCCATGCACAAACCCAGCATGACAGTCTGCTCCTTGTTCAGAAAGCATCCCAGCAGTAATCAGTCTGACCCTGATTACGCTTCGGCAAACAACCCTTTCCCCCACCATCAACGATTGTCTATCTCCGATGGACTACTCTTGTTATTCGCTCCTCTACCTCACCAATCTGATAAGATCATATGAAATTAGCTTAATAGTATCAGATTTATCAAAATTCGTAAAATGTTCACTGATTTTTTGATGACACTTTTTTAAAATGAAAGAAGAAAGGAAGTTGAATATGATATTAAAAGAGAGAACCAAACCAGAAGAATTACAATTGTTGCAAGCGTTGAAACCCCGGATGGAACTGGAAGAGAAAGATGCGCAAAACCTGCGAACGCTGGAAAAAGGCTATGAAGGTGAAGTGCAATTCGACCATTGGTTTACGAACTATAGAGCCGAATGCCTCATAATCAACGACCTGCTCCTTGAAGTGAATGGCACCCTTTTTCAAATTGATTCTTTAGTAATCACACAGGACCGGCTGCACCTTTTTGAAGTGAAAAATCTAGAAGGTGACTATTATCTGGATGGAGACAAATTTAAGACTGCCGCCGGCAACGAAACTAAAAACCCCCTCCATCAATTAAATCGCGCAGAAACTCTGCTGAAACAATTGCTGAAGAGCCTGGGCTTTTACACACCACTTGAACCTCACCTCGTGTTCGTTAACCCGGAATTCACCCTCTTGCAAGCACCACTTAAATCTCCAATTATCTTACCAAGTCAAATGAATCGTTTTATGAAAAACATGAATAGGACTGCCTCAAAGTTAACAGGCAAACATACCAAACTAGCCGAGGCTTTATTGGCATTGCATGTTAAGAAATCACCATATACCAGAGTACCGGGATATAATTTTGAGATGTTGAGAAAAGGTGTTATTTGTGGGTCATGTGGGGAATTTTTGGAGAGTTTCGAGCGTAAGCGGATTATATGCAGGCATTGTGACTCCAGGGAAGAGGTTGATTCTTTAGTGTTGCATACTGTTAACAGCTTTGTGATACTCTTTCCCGACCAAAGAGTGACCACAACAGCCATTTACGAATGGGGGGATAGCACCCTGCCTAAGAGAGCCATAAGAAGAGTCTTACAGAAATACCTCACAGTGAAAGGAGAGTGGATTTCCACTCATTATGAATAATTATTTTAAGCCCGAAAGAAGGCCAAACCTCTTTCGGGCTCTATTTAATGTAACGATAATCTTCATGACTCCTGTTTTATCCCCACTTTATTCCCTTTAATGTGACGATAATCTTCGCGTCTCCGATTTTATCCGCACATTATCCCATTTAATGTAACGATAATCTTC
>NZ_BAUW01000019.1 GCF_000517385.1 Mesobacillus boroniphilus JCM 21738
GGATTAAGAATACTACATGTAGTTATCCACAACTAAATAAATTTTATAGTTTCCTAACCAACAAAAAAGAACAGGCTAATTCAGCCTATTCTTCTTCGCTAGTTTGCTTTGATTTTAGTTCATTATGCGCTTCTGTTACGACTGCTTCGGGCTGGGTTTTCAGCAACAGATTTCCTTTTTCTTCTGATGTGCCGTTCCACTGAAGATGAAGCAGGAATTCGATATTGCCATCACCGCCTGTGATCGGCGAGAAGCTTAGATCCACAACATCATAGCCCTCTTCTATTGAAAAAGAAATGATTCTGTCCAAAACTTGTTCGTGGACCTTTCTGTCACGTACGATACCTTTTTTGCCGACTTGTTCTCTTCCGGCCTCAAATTGCGGCTTTACGAGAGCGACGACATCGCCACCTGCCGCCAGCAGGGTTTTTAACACAGGCAATATCAGCCGTAGTGATATGAAAGAAACATCAATGCTAGCGAAATTCGGCATCCCTTTAATGAGATCCTCCGGTTTCACATAGCGGAAGTTTGTCCGTTCCATCACGACGACTCGTTCATCCTGACGCAGCTTCCAGGCAAGCTGGTTGTATCCGACATCCAATGCATAAGACATCTCAGCGCCGTTTTGAAGGGCACAATCGGTAAAGCCACCAGTCGAAGCTCCGATATCCAGAAGCGTTTTCCCTTGAACATCAAGATTAAAAATCTTTAATGCCTTTTCAAGCTTCAATCCTCCACGGCTTACGTACGGGAGGACATTTCCTTTTACCGTCAAGGGAATATCATTGCTGACCTTTTCACCAGGCTTGTCCAGCCGGTTTCCATTGGAGTAGACGAGCCCCGCCATGATTGTCCGTTTAGCCTTTTCCCTAGTTTCGGCAAGACCGCGTTCAACAAGCAGCACATCTAATCGTTCTTTTTTGATTTTCATTTGCTACGCCCTTTTTTGTTTCTGTCTCGCAAGCTTCTGCATTCGCAAGACGACATCTTCTGTTGTCATTCCAATTTCCTCAAGAAGCTTATCGACACTGCCATGCTCAATGAATTGATCTGGGATTCCCATCCTGTCGATTTCTACATGCTGATAGCCCAGGTCATGCGATGTTTCGAGCACGAAGCTGCCGAATCCACCTTGAAGGACAGCTTCCTCAATCGTAAGAATTGGCATGTTATCTTTCATGATGCCAGCCAGCATCTCTTCATCCAAAGGCTTGATAAAACGGGTATTGACTACTTTTACTGATACACCCTGTTTTGCCAGAATCTCTGCTGCCTCCATTGCCATCGGAATCGTTGTTCCAAATGTCAGGATGGCTGCGTCTTCACCTTCACGCAGCACTTCCCAGGTTCCGATTGGGATTTCTTTCAACTCTTCATCCATTGGTACACCCAACCCATTGCCTCGCGGATAACGCATCGCAATCGGGCCTTCGTCATACTTTATGGCCGTGTATACCATATGCTGTCCTTCATTTTCATCTTTCGGCATCATCAATACCATATTAGGCAAGTGCCTTAAAAAGGCGATATCAAATACGCCCTGGTGCGTTTCTCCATCAGCGCCAACAAGTCCTGCACGGTCAATACCAATGAATACATTCAAGTTCTGGCGGCAAATATCATGGACACCTGATCATATGCCCGCTGCAGGAATGTTGAATAGATCGCCAGGAATGGTTTCATATTTTGCGTTGCCAGTCCGGCTGCAAAAGTAGCAGCATGCTGTTCAGCAATTCCGACGTCAATCATCCTGTCAGGAAATTCGCTGGCAAAGCCCTCAAGCTTTGAACCAACAGGCATAGCAGGCGTTACAGCAACGATACGTTCGTCCGCCCTCGCGATTTTCCTTACTGTCTCACTAACCAGCTTACTCCAGGCTGGAGGTGAGAATTCCGGCTTCACAAAATCGCCGGTTTCCATTTTATAAGGTCCCGTTCCATGCCAAGTGCCAATTTTATCATTTTCAGCCGGGTTATATCCCTTGCCCTTTTTTGTGATCACATGCAGCAATACAGGCCCTTCCTGTTTTTTGCATATGCAAGGTTTTGAAAAAGGTCCTCGTAATCATGGCCATCCACTGGTCCAAGATAGGTGATTCCTAATTCCTCGAAAAAGATTCCTGACACAAACAGATATTTTAAGCTGTCCTTTATCCTTTCGGCAGTCGCTGCGAGCTGTCCTCCAATAGCCGGAACCTTTTTTAACAAGTATTCAAGTTCATCTTTTACCCAATGGTACTTACCAGCGGTTCGAAGGCGGCCAAGCACACTATGCAATGCTCCCACATTAGGAGCGATCGACATTTCGTTATCATTCAAAATGACAATCAGCTTCTTCTTTTCATGCCCGATGTGATTCAAGGCCTCTAAAGCCATGCCTCCTGTAAGAGCACCATCACCGATAATCGGAACGATATGGGAATCTTCCCTTTTAAGGTCACGGGCAATCGCCATCCCCATAGCAGCTGAAAGTGACGTTGAACTATGGCCAGTTTCCCAGACATCATGCTCACTTTCAATCATCTTAGGAAAACCGCACAGTCCTTTATGCTGCCTTAACGTATCAAATTGACATGCTCTTCCGGTCAGGATTTTATGTACGTATGATTGATGGCCAACATCCCAAAGAAATTTATCCTTCGGGCTGTCAAAACATTTATGAAGGGCAATCGTTAATTCGACAACGCCAAGGTTAGGTCCTATGTGTCCGCCTGTAACTGATAGTTTTTCAATTAAAAACTGCCGAATCTCCCTGCTTAACTCTTCCAATTCCTTATTCGAAAGATTTTTTAAGAAGGAAGGGTCCTTTATTGATAAAAGATCCATTTCGGACCACTCACTTTCATTTCTGACTTATTATTCCACGTTGCTTATCATATTCTAAAAAAGTTGTTAGTAATAACATATAATAAGTAAAGGAAGGTTTTCAAGCATCAGCTGAAAATAATGGCGTCTGTTTTTCTATTTTATGTATAAGAAAAGCGCAAGCGCCTTGTTCAGCCCCGACAATCGCTGGAGGGCCGACCAGTGAAGTCGTTCTTTGACTTCATTGGGCGGACCGAAATAGAAATGTATAGCCGACTGTCCAGAAACGCAGAAACTGGAGACTCCGACAAAGAAGCGCTTTTTGCTTCTGCCGGCGGAGTTGAAGTTTCTGCGTTTCTAGGAGGCGACACTAGACAATTCGAAAAGCGGAGGCGACTGCTCAACTCCGACAAGCGCTGGAGGGCCTGACAGTGAAGTCGTTCTTTGACTTCATTGGCAGGACCGAAGCGTCTCGAGGAGTTAGGAGCCGCAGCTAGACAAGCGACTCGAGGGGCTAGGCGCTGGAGCTGGACAATTCTCGAAGTGAAAACTATACGTTCCTATCTTATAAAAAAAGCTGCCAACACTACCGTGCTAACAGCCAATTATAGCACACTATTGCACTATTCTCAACGACTGCACTAATGGTTGCGCAGTCCAATCAAATCAGTGATCTGATCAAGAATCCCAACCTCAAGCCCACTTTTGGCAAGTGAATCTTTCGCGCTTCGCAGGTGGTGATCAAGCGCTTCTTTGGCTCCAGCTAATCCAAGTATAGCAGGATAGGTGCTTTTTTCGTTAACTGTATCACTGCCAACCGGCTTGCCGATCATTTCTTCAGTACCCTCAAGGTCGAGGATATCATCACGTATTTGGAACGCAAGGCCAATATGATAGGCGAACTTGGACATTACTTCCTTTTGCTCCTTATTTGCCCCGGCAATTTCTGCGCCGGCAATGATACTGTATTCGAGCAATTTCCCTGTTTTATTAATATGGATATATTCAAGCTGTTCAAGAGTCAGTTCTTTAGTTTCTCCTTCCATATCTGCTACCTGGCCGCCCACCATGCCCGGAGCACCAGCGGCAACTGATAATCCTTTGATCAACGCTAGCTTTACAGGTGCAGGTGCGGCATCCTCTGGGATATCCGCCAGCAAATTGAAACTCAATGTCAATAAAGCGTCGCCTGCAAGAATGGCAGTCGCCTCACCGAATACTTTATGGTTCGTCGGCTTTCCTCTTCTCAAATCATCATCATCCATACTCGGCAGATCATCATGAATAAGTGAATAGGTATGGACCATTTCAATCGCCGCAGCAGCATCAAGTCCATCTTGCGGGTCTTTCCCGAATGCTTCTATTACAGCGAAAACGAGTAGCGGACGGATCCTTTTCCCGCCTGCTTCCAATGAATAAAGCATTGCCTTAGCAAGATTCTCCGGCGTGTCAAGGTCACCAACAACCTCTCTAAGCCGTTTTTCGACAAGTGTCTTATATTTTTTTGTAAAAGAATCAAGTGAAACAGGATGCAAAACTATACCTCCTCATTTATGGAGAAACCCTCAGTCCGTCCATCTTCAGTAATGATCTGGGCCAGTTGTTCTTCCACATTCTTTAGCTTATCATGGCAAAGCTTGGATAATTCCATTCCTTCTTTATAAAAAGAGATCGCTTCTTCCAAAGGCACGTCGCCTTCTTCAAGTTTTTCAACTATAGTTTCCAGTTGATCCATCGCCTGTTCAAAACTTAATTTTTTTTCATCTGCCATTGTTTTCACTCTCCTTGATATCTGTCACGACACATTGAATGCTTCCATCATAAAGCTTCACGTTTATTTTCCGTTGAGGTTTTACCTGGGTGACTGTTTTGATCAGTTCACCATCGTCTGTGTATGCAAGGCTATAGCCTCGGTCCATAATCTTCAGCGGGCTTAAAGCTTCAAGCGTAGATAGTATTCCATTAAACTCTTTTCGCTTTTCAGATAGGACGGCGGTCATTGCCCGGTTTAAAGCCCTCGTGGTTCTCATATGCCTTTCAGCGGACACTTTCCTTAGTTCTTCTGGGTGACTTCGTTCCAATCTTCTTTTAAGTTGCAGAAGTGCATCGTTTTTAGCAAAATAAAGCTTTTCAGCTCCACGAGTCAGTGATTCCGTCAGCTTGTCCACTTGTTCAAGTTTTTGTTCATAAAGCTTCCTTGGATAACGGAAGGCATATGACCTGATCAGACGCTGATAGCGCTTCTGCTGGAAGAACACTTTTTCCCTCATCGCCCTCATCAGTCTTGTTTCCCTGTTCATAACCCTCTCAATGAGCTCCTGAATATGAGGGACGGCCAGCTCCGCAGCACCAGTTGGAGTCGGCGCTCTCATATCCGCGACAAAGTCAGCGATTGTGAAGTCTGTTTCATGGCCAACTGCAGAGATAATAGGAATTTTCGAGGCAAAAATTGCCTGGCAACTGATTCCTCATTGAAGTTCCAGAGCTCCTCAATCGATCCGCCTCCGCGGCCGATGATCAGAACATCAATATCTGTCCTTTCATTCGCTTTCTCGATTGCCCTCACTATGGATGGCCCTCCCTGGTCTCCCTGTACCAGTGCCGGAAAAATGAGTACCTTCGTAATGGGGTATCTTCGCTTGATTGTTGTTAATATATCGCGGATTGCGGCCCCAGTTGGAGAAGTAACAATGCCAACTGCTTTTGGGTACTTGGGAATAGGCTGCTTGTACTTTGGAGAAAAAAGGCCTTCTTGCTCAAGCTTCATCTTCAGCTGCTCATAAGCAACAAATAAATCGCCCACTCCATCGGTTTTCATTTCTTTTATGTATACCTGGTACTGGCCACTGCTTCGTACACTGAGATATCTCCTCTGACCAGAACCTTCATGCCATTCTCTGGCTTGAATTTCATGGACCTGGCGGCACCCGCGAACATGACAGCAAGGATTCGGGCTTTCTCATCCTTGAGCGTAAAATACATATGCCCGCTCGAGTGCCTTTTAAAGTTGGAAATTTCCCCTTTGATATAGACGCCCTGGAGATGCGGATCGGCATCGAATTTTCGTTTTATGTATTTGGTTAACGCGTTGACGGTTAGATAACGCTGATTATCCATTGGTAAACTCCTTTTGTGGAAGGTTAGAAAAGCGCAAGCGCCTTGTCCAGCCCCGACAAGCGCTGGAGGGCCGACCAGTGAAGTCGCTCTTTGACTTCATTGGGCGGACCGAAGCGACTCGATGGGCTATGCGCTGGAGCTGGACAATTCTCGAAGTCGAAATTTATACTTTTGTGTCCTATAAAAAAACTGCCCATACCCATTATAAATTTAGAATCCCGATTCGTCACTTAACATAAGTGGATTTTCAGCTTCTAACTTATAAGAGATATGGACAGAATCACGCCTTAAAGATTTGAATTTTGAAGTCTATTCAGATGGTTCTTTGCAGACTTCATTGTATTGTACATCAACATGGCGATGGTCATTGGACCAACACCCCCGGGCACAGGAGTGATATACCCGGCTTTTTCTTTGACTTCATCATAGGCTACATCACCGCATAGCTTGCCTTTGTCATCGCGGTTCATGCCAACATCGATGACCACAGCGCCTGGCTTGATATGGTCAGCGGTAATCAAGCCTGCTTTTCCGACTGCTGCTATGACTACATCACCCTGTTTCGTATGTTCCTTTAAATCCTTTGTCCTCGAATGGCAATATGTAACGGTTGCATTTTCATTCAAGAAAAGTTGGCCTGCCGGCTTTCCGACAATATTGCTCCTGCCGACCACAACCACATGCTTCCCGGCAAGATTTATCTCTATTTCCTTCATCATGACCATTACACCATATGGCGTGCACGGTAAAAAAGCATCCTGGCCTGTCATCATCCGACCAAGATTGATTGGATGGAAGCCATCAACATCTTTCTCAGGGGAAATAGCTTCTATCAGGTTTTTTTCATTGATGTGATCTGGAAGCGGCAGCTGAATCAAAATGCCGTGAATGTCTTCATCACGATTGAGTTCGTCTAGTTTAGCCAATAGTTCCTGTTCAGTAATGGAGACAGGATATTCAATCAGGACATTATGCATACCAAGTTCTCTTGCAGTTTTTTGCTTGCTGTTGACATAGGTTCTTGATGCCTGGTTATCACCGACAAGTATCACAGCCAGGCCGGGAGTTACTCCCTGCTTCTTCAGCTCCTTGACCTGGTCGGCGATTTCAAGTTTCTTCTTTTTTGCAATTTCTTTTCCATCAATAATACTAGCAGCCATACTTTCTCCCCCTATGTGATCAGGGAAGGTCCAACCTGCCTGCTTCCAATGGTTTTTAGGAAATGCTCTGCTTTACTTTTGACAGAACACCATTAATAAATCGGCTTGATTGGTCATCCCCATATAATTTAGCAATTTCGATCGCTTCATCAAGAACGACATTCATCGGTACATCTTCGTTGCAATACTTCAATTCGTATACGGCAAGACGCAGAAGATTCCTGTCTACAGCTGCAAGCCTGTCGAGAGACCACTTTTCTAAGTAGACCTTGATCTCCTCATCGATTTCCTCCTGATGCTGAACCGTACCGTTCACAAGCTTGTTCAGATAATCATCTCCAGCTTGTTCTTCAAGCACATGTTCGATCGCGTCTGAAACCTCTACCTTACTTATATCAATCTGGAATAAGGCTTGTAATGCCTTTTCTCTTGCTGTTCTTCTTTTCATTGAATTCCTTAGCTCCTTTATGGCTTGTCTGATTCTAACAAAATAATAGCATATCATATCTCTTTACGCATGGTTTCCTATTATTTTTCACTTCTTAGAAAAAAGTTAATCAAAACAAGCGGAAATATCTCTTAGTTGCTAAGAATTTTATGAATTTAGCATGGGGACTAGCGATTTAAGCCAGCCCGTGGCAGCGTAGCGTTGACTTCAACAGGCTTTAGTTTATTTGTGTGGTGATATTGCCATAACATGGGTCTACTTCGGTCAAATTTCCCTCTTCATCACGTGATTTTGTCCGAACATGGTTTTACTTCGGACAAATTTTCCTTTTCAATGCGAGATTTTGTCCGAACAAGGCAATTTCCTGGACTACAAAAAAACCAAAGGCATGCATAATTATGCCTTTGGTTCGGTGGTTAAACTTCTTGTTCGACTTCTGGTTCTACTTTTTGATTTTCGAACTGGACGCCGACTACATGGATATTTACTTCAGTTGCATCGAGTGCAGTCATGTTCAATAATGCCTGGCGGATGTTATCCTGGATTTTTTGGGCAACCACAGGAATAGAAACGCCAAACTTCATGACACAATAAACGTCAACCTTGATTCCTTCTTCGGCAAGCTCAACCTTTACACCTTTGCCGTGATTTTTCTTACCTAGTCTTTCAACCACTCCAGCCGCGAAGCTGCCGCGCATTTGCGTGACACCTTCTACTTCGGATGCAGCGATGCTTGCAATGACTTCAATTACTTCAGGTGCAATTTCCACTTTCCCTAAGCCATTCTCATCATGGCTCATTTCAAGTAAATGTTGCTGTTCACTCATGGCTAGACCTCCTATTATTCTTCTGTCATAAGATCATACATTTCTAAAAATTTCGTATTGAACTGCCCTTCCACGAATTTCTCATGGTTCAGCAGCTTGAGATGGAACGGTATGGTTGTGTGGATGCCTTCAACCACAAACTCACCAAGCGCCCTCTTCATGCGGTCAATCGCTTCTTCCCGGCTGCTTCCATAAGTAATGACTTTCGCAATCATTGAATCATAGTAAGGCGGGATCGTATAACCAGGATATGCCGCTGAGTCTATTCTAACACCAAATCCGCCTGGAGGGAGATACATTTTGATTTTACCCGCTGATGGCATGAAGTTTTTTGCAGGATTTTCTGCGTTGATGCGGCATTCAATCGCCCATCCATTGAACTCTACGTCTTCCTGCTTAAGGTTCAGCCTTTCACCTGAGGCAATCTTGATCTGTTCTTTGATCAAATCGACGCCTGTTACCATTTCAGTTACAGGATGTTCAACCTGTATCCGCGTATTCATCTCCATGAAATAAAATTTACGATTGCGATAATCATAAATAAATTCTACCGTGCCGGCTCCAGTATAATCAACTGCTTTTGCCGCTTTGACTGCAGCTGCTCCCATTTCAGCCCTGATTTCTCCGTCAAGCGCGGGTGATGGTGTTTCCTCGAGAAGCTTTTGAAGGCGCCTCTGGATTGAACAATCACGCTCGCCGAGATGAATGGTGTGGCCATAGCTGTCTGCAAGCACCTGGATTTCAACATGGCGGAAGTCTTCGATATATTTTTCAATATAAACACCCGGGTTCCGAATGCTGTCATCGCTTCCTGCTGGGTGATATTGATCCCTTTAATCATCTCCTGTTCAGTCCTGGCAACACGGATTCCTTTACCTCCGCCTCCAGCAGTCGCTTTGATGATGACAGGATAACCGATCACATTAGCAAGACTTACAGCATCTTCCGTTCTCTCAATGATCCCCTGTGATCCCGGAACGATTGGAACATTCGCCTGCTTCATTGTTTCCCTTGCGACATCTTTAGTTCCCATCTTTTGGATTGCTTCAGGAGATGGTCCAACAAAAATGATGTTGCACTCTCTGCAAAGCTCAGCGAAATCTGCATTTTCAGCAAGGAAACCATATCCAGGGTGGATCGCGTCACAGCCTGTCAATTTCGCTACACTGATAATATTCGTGAAATTCAAATAGCTGTCTTTTGAAGCTTTTGGTCCAATACAATAGGCTTCATCAGCAAGCTGTACATGAAGTGATTCTTTATCTGCTTCAGAGTAAACCGCTACGGATTCGACTCCCATTTCCCTGCAGGCACGGATGACCCGGACTGCGATTTCTCCTCTATTGGCTATCAGTAATTTTTTTATCATCATTATCGCTCCTTATTCGGGCTTGACCAGGAATAAAGCTTGGCCGTATTCAACCAGCTGGCCGTCTTTAACAAGAACTTCAACGATTTCCCCATTCACTTCTGCTTCGATTTCGTTGAAGAGCTTCATGGCTTCTACTATGCATACAATCGAATCTTTGCTGACCTTTGAGCCTGATTTTACATATGCCTCTGCTTCAGGAGAAGAGGATTGGTAGAAAGTCCCAACCATTGGTGAAACGATCTTATGTAAATTGGAAATATCCTGGATTTCTTCCTGCTTCACTTCCTGCACAGCTGCCGTTTCGACCTTAGACTCAGTGCGTGGCGCTTCCTGAACTGCCGGTACTGGCTGTGGAGTAGGTGCTGGTGCAGTTGGATGAACTTGCTCAACTACAGATTTGACTGCTCCATGCTTTTTCATCTTGATTTTTGATCCTTCATATTCATATGAAAATTCGTCAATGCTTGATTGGTCCACTAATTTGATTAGCTCTCTGATTTCCTGTACTTTTAACATCTTTAGGCACCCCTTGTCCATTTCATAATTAAGACTAGATACTAACACTATACGATAATACCATGTAAAAATTCAATATGTAACGCTGTTTCTTGTCTTCCTTCTCTATTTTAATATTTTCTGAAAAAAAAGTGAATTCATACGACAGGAATCCCGAAATTTCTAGCGAATATAACATTAGTTTGAAATTTAGAGGAGAATACAATCGATGAAAAGTATTGAAGAAATTAAGAGAGATGATTTGGAAAGAAAAAACTCTTTAATCGTCAAAGCCACTTTGGTGTCTGTTATTTTGGCGACAGTTGTTGATATTGCCATGCAGAAGGAACTTGCCGTGATTCTTTCAATCATAGTTGGAGGTGGAGCCGGAGTCGGAGTTGTCGCAACGCTCCACTATACCAAAAAGCTAACGAATTTTATCCCTTATCTTTCCGTTATCATTGTATCCGCTGTGCTGTTTCTAATTATGGAAACTAGCGTTTCACCTACTGCCTATACCCTACTTTATTTTATCCTTGCAGCTGCAGCGATCTACATGGACAGGAAATTACTGACCTTGGCTTCCGGTCTCGGGTTTGTAATTATTACGGCATTCACATTGATGCATAACCACGAGTTGCCTTTGGAAACGAAGAACTATGTAACCATTTATCTTTTGTATATGCTGGTCACAGTCATGCTTGGCTTCCAGTTTTCCATCTCCAAAAAGCTCGCTCAAACGATTGAATCAGCACAGCAGGAAACAGAGAGTCTATTGAAGAAAGATTTAGAGACACGCAAAGTAATCGAAAGCAATACAAGGAGCATTGCAAAGCTAATAGATGATGTCAGATTCAAGAGCAAGGAAAATTATCAATCTTCCATTGAAATGACACAGTCTGTGACAGAGATATCTGCAGGGATCAATATCCAGTCTGATTCAGTTGTGGACATTACCCAATCCCTTGAAAAAACAAATCAGGTTATCGCCAGGACATCTCAACTTGTCAAAAAGCTGCACCAGGACTCAATGGCAGCCGAAAAGGTCTCCGATAAAGGCGATGAGCTGATGTCCAGCCTTATTTCAGAATTGACAGCTTCATATGAAAATATGCAGAATGTCAATACACACATCCTGTCTCTTTCCACACTGATCAAGGAAACGACCAGCTTTGCAGCGGATATCCAGGGAATTGCTTCCCAAACTAATCTGCTGGCACTGAACGCATCTATTGAGGCAGCCCGTGCAGGAGACAGCGGCAAAGGATTCGCCGTCGTTGCCGAAGAAGTAAGGAAGCTTGCTGACATCACAAGTAATACGGCGACCCAAATTACCGAAAACTTAAAAAGCGTCATGAGTGATACTTCTAAAACAAAAGAAGGAGTCAACCTGACGGCTGAAACACTTACACAAAACCTCAAATTAGCAGCAGAAACAATGGAAGCATTTGAAACAATACACCAAACTTTTAAAGTTTTGAAGAGCGATATTTCTGAGCAGGAAGGACTGACAAAAATCATCTTGGATTCCTCGATGGCAATCGAAAGTTCCATTACAGGCTTCAGCTCCGTCATCCAGCAGGCAAGCGCTGCGTTGGAGGAAATTTCATCATCAGCTATTTCGCAGAGTGAACATCATGAACATTTATTTAAATCCGTTGAAGCAGCACATCAATCTTTGGATAACCTGATCAAGCTGCAGCTAAAATAAAGGGAAGGCCATCGCCTTCCCTTTTACTTATTGTTCTTTTATTTTACAGGCTCAAATTGTACCGCTACTAGCTGTAAAGAGCCAAGCTCTGTACGCACCATCTGAATAATCTCGTTTGCTGCAGACGCTGAATGCTCCTGAGCTTTTACTGTGATTCTGACGTTCTCACCGTCCGCACGGACAAGTGCATCTTCGTAACCCATTGATTTGATCAAAGTTTCAAGCACGCCTTCCTTTTGAGCTACTTCATCAAGCTCGTTCATCTTTTCAATCGCATCGCTGCGGTCTTGAGCCGGCAGGTCAGTTGAAGCCACGATGTCCTGAAGGTCTTCCTTCATTTTAGTACGCTGTTCTTCAAGCTTCATACGAAGTGCCTCGAACTTTTCATCGCTTGCGATGCCAGAAATGACTGTTTTGCCATCTTTGGATTCTGTTGCTGCCGTCTCTTTATCTTCAGCCTTTTGCTCTTCAACACCAGCCAGATCCGCTTTTTGCTGTTCAGGTGAAGTGATATAAAACACCGACAGTACCACTACAAGACTTAACATTGTCAATAACCAAACTGTTTGCTTTTTCAATAACATCTATTATTCCCCCTTAGATTTTTTAGGCATGACTGCCACACGATGGTTCGGTACATCCAAAGCCCTTGTGACTGCCTCGATAATCCATTTTTTCACTTGTATATTTTCAGCACCCTTGGCTACTACGAGGACACCCCTTATTTCTGGCTTCTTTGTCTCCAGAACGATAGGAACCTCTTTTTCACCGTTGCGGATGATGACCAGCTGCTCATCCTGTGAAGCGTCCTGAACCTTGCGTTTGCCGCCTTCACGATCGGTTTCATCCGTTGTCTGGGACTGGATGGCTGTGTTCTTCTCAAGAACCTTTTTTTCAGTGGCATCCACGTTTACAAAGACTGTGACTTCCCCGACGCCATTTATACCTTCGAGCATTTCGGTAAGCTGAGCTTCATAAGCCTCTTCATACTCAGAAATGACGTCATTTCCTGCCGATTTCTTTTGCCCGAATACGGCCGCATCCTCTTCAGTCCCTGCCTCCTTCGTAGCTGTAACTGACATATCAGGATTTTCATCTCCAAGGATATTGCCTATGAGCATGATTGCTGCCCCGAACAGAACGACAATCATTAAGTATTGGTATTTGCCGGATTTCTTCTCTGGCGGCCCGTCCTTGCCGCTCAATTTCTTCTTAAGCCAGCTTAGTGGACCCTTCTCATTGTCCATGCTCGTCACTCCCCCCTTCTATCATTATTTGAATAGACTTTTCAGGAACATTCCATTTCTCTGACAGAAGAGAAGATATTTGATCTGTATTCTGAGAGGTTTGTTTTGATGGAAGGGGTGCATTCGTATCAATTTCGACTTCTCTTACTACTGCCACAGTCTCTCCCTCATCTTCGGCTTTTTTTACATGCACGATGACATACTCCAGGTTCTCAGGGAAAGGCCGCTGATCCTGATCATTTACTTCAAGCTCGATATTAGCAATCTCCATTCCCTGCTGCTCCATCAACTCCTCCTCTGCGGCTGTTTTCAATTGGACAGCCATTGTTTCTAAAATATATGCATGCTGGGATGCTTGTATTTCTTTTTTCTGAAATTCTATTGAATTTTTTATATTTTCATCCTCTAAACTATTGAATTGGCCCATGGAAGCAATCGCCGATTCAAAGTCAGATGTAAACAGTTTCATGACCGGAGACAGAATGATGGCGATCAAAATCAACCCGGTGACAATCTTCGTATATTTCTGGAAGCTGGAATTAGGCAGCAGCATGTCAAGGACAGTTGCCAGGAGAATGAAGATAATAATATTGGTAATCCATTCTTTAATAAAATCCATTTCTTCTCCCCCCTACCTCACCATCATTGTTAGATTTCCCGCGGCAATAATGACCGTGATCGTCAGGAAAAACATCAAGGATACAATCCCCAGCGCAGCAAAAACATAGATGATGCTCTTGCTGATGACGTCGAGACAAGTTATCACCGGTCCCCCACCCAATGGCTGAAGAATTGCAGCCGCAAATTTATATATGAAAGCTACCATGAGGATTTTCACAGCCGGAAAAGCTGCGATGATCAGCAGAATAGCCACACCCGCCAGACCAACTGTGTTCTTAAGCAGCATCGAGGCACTGATGACAGTGTCGGTCGCATCTGTGAACACCCGACCGATAACCGGAACAAAATTGCCTGTAATGAATTTAGCCGTTTTTACAGTGACTCCATCTGTAACTGCTGAGGAAGCCCCCTGGACGGAAATGACACCCAGAAATACGGTCAGTAAAATCCCAAGCAGCCCAACACTCCAGTTCCGGAGCATACTGGCCAACTGTGTGACCTTGTAATGGTCTGACAGAATGCTGACAATACTGAGTAGTGTCGAAAGAAATAAGAGCGGCAGCACGACATACTGGATGAACATGCCGCTGGTGTTCATCATAAAAAGAATGACTGGATGGAAAAAAGCTGCGGAAATTAGGCCCCCAGATGTTGCCATCAGAGCCAGGAGCAGCGGAATCAAAGCCAGAATGAATTGAATCATTGTACTTATCGTGTCATTTGTGTAATCAACCACAACATGGAAACTGTTGAGCGCAATAATGATGAGAACCATAAACACAATAGAATAGGCAACCTTGCTGATCGTGCTTTTTTCAAAGGAATTTTGCAGGGCTTGAAGAAACATGCTGAATACGGTGAGCAATATGAGTGAACCTAACAATTTCCCATTTACGATAAATTCATGGAATGCAAAGTTCAGTATGCCTTTGAACCATTCTTTCAGTGAAAACTTTTTTTCACCGCTGATGAAATCATATAGACTGCCTTTCTGGCTTTCTGGCAAGTAGCCATCATATTTATTAATGATATCCTCCCAGAATCCTTTCAGTTCATCGATATTCAAATCCTCAAGCTGGGCTCCGGCGATTTTGTCCGGATTGATCAATGTGCTGGTTTTCTCCTCGTCACCAGCAGCTTGTACACCTGGAATGAGAAAAAAAAGCTGGATCAATACAATGCCAAGTATGAACTGCAAATGCTGCTTCAACTAAATTCACCTCTTCCAAGAAAAGCGTAAGCGCCTCGTTCAGCCTCGACAGGCATAAGACGGACGGCGAGGAGGCAGTTTCCCAGCCAGGCAACTGCCCCGAATATACTTCCCTGCAGCCTTGCGACGCGGCGTAAGCCGTGGGAGCAACTAGCTTCCCAGAATGTACTTCCACGCCGGCTTATGACCCGAGGAGCTAGGCGCTGGAGCTGGACAATTCTCAAATAATTAGTTTGGATCTTGCTTTATTTAAAGGCTATCAATCAGCCCGGAATCAAGCGAATGATTGTTTCGATCATTACAGTGAGAATCGGAATGGCCATGGCCAGAATGAGGATTTTCCCGCCTAATTCTATTTTTGAAGCAATAGCTCCCTGGCCTGCATCTTTTGTGATTTGGGCCGCGAATTCGGCAATATAGGCGATTCCAATGATTTTCAGGATGGTTTCTACATAAACGAGATTTACTTTTGCATTCGCCGCCAGCTTCTGGATCATTGATATGATTTGGTAGATTTGATCAACGAGAAAAAGGAAAATAGCTGAACCGGTGAACACGATCAGCAAGAAAGCAAAGTTTGGCTTTTGTTCCTTGACAATCAGGGCCAGGAAAGTCGCGATCAGTGCTACACCTGTTATTTGAAGTATTTCAATGGCAAAGCCTCCCCTACCCTTGAAATAGGAAAACAGATTTAATCTTTTGAAAGAGATCGTCGACAATCGAAGCGACCATGAAAAGGATGTAGATGAATCCGAACAAGGTTACCCACTGGGCATATTCCTTCTTTCCCACCTGATCGAGAATAGTGTGCAAAAATGCAACGACAATGCCAACACCTGCGATTTTAAAAATAATATCCACTTCAAGACCCATCTTGTCCTCCTCCTAAACGCTATATCAGTAAGATGATTAATAGTAAGCCAGATAAAAATCCAATGCTTTTCACCATTTTTTCGTATTTCATTTGTTTTTCGCAGGCATCTGCTTCTTCTCTTTCCAGATGGGAGATCGTCAGCAGGATTTGTTTTTGCTGTGAATGCCGGTCATGCCTGCCGAGCGTCTCACCAAATTGCTTCATGATTTCAAACTCTCCCTGTTTGAAGGCTGTCAGTTTCCAGACTTCTTTCAGGCTTTCTTCCCATGCGGCTTTCACCGTTGTATCGGATTCTGTCAGCTTTTTAGAAAAAGCTTCAAAAAACCAGGATAAAGGCTTAGACATCTGGGCAGCGAGCTTTCTCGAGGCATCGTGCAGCGGTGTGTGACCATACATGATTTCTGCCTCCAAAGATTGCAATGCCGACTTCAGGAGCCGAAGCTGTCTTGGGCGCTCGCTAAGGTGCCTTGATGCCTCGAAACCTGTCCAAGTCGTGGCCAGGATAATCAAGATGGCGCCTATTATTTTTATCATTTATTTCACTCTCACTTTTTGGCGAATTTCTTTCCGCTTGCTTCCCTGATCGAGGTGATTGTTCCCGGGCCAGAAATTCTTCCAAGCTCCACAAATCTATCAAAAATCCCCATCTCTAAAATCGGCTTCAAAGTTGGCCTTTTTTGGATATCCTCTAGCGAATCTCCATGGGTTGTCATGATTAATTTTATTCCCGCATTAACGGCTTCAAGAATTGCTTCTCCGTCTTCTTTGCGGCCAATCTCATCAACGACCAGAACATCAGGCTCATTGAGCGGATCATCATCATCATCCCCTCGGCCTTAGGGCAAGAATCCAGGATATCTACTCTTGGTCCAAATGTAAGTTGAGGGACCCCTTTTACACATCCTGCTATTTCCGATCTTTCATCCACAATGCCAGCTTTTAGAGGAGGCACTTTTTTATCTGGAACTCCGCTGGAAATCATCCTCGCTATATCCCTGAGCAATGTGGTCTTTCCTGTCTGGGGAGGACCTATTAACATGGTATGCTTCCAGCCATTCTGGTAAATGTATGGAAGCAACGGTTCTGCGATCCCGATTTTTTCTCTTGCTATCCTCAGATTAAAAGAAGAGATATCCCTGATTGCTTTGACAAAGCCATTCTCAAGGATTACCTTACCTGCAAGACCGACACGATGACCTCCAGCAATTGTGATATAGCCACGCTTTAATTCTTCCTCCAAGGTATACATAGAAAAATGCCCTAGCTTGTTCAATAGCTGGACAGCATCCTCAGGCGGAATGATATACGGCAAGAATTGAGGCTTTCCTCTAACCGTTATTTCAAGCGGCCGGTTAATCCGTATCCGCACTTCTTCCATTCCATCTTTGTCATTAGGAGGCACTGCATCCAGCAATTCCGCAATTCGTTTCGGCAAAAAAGATAAGATATCGTCCATCGTCGATCCTCCTGACATACGCTTACTTAATATGTATGCCTGCTTGGCCACTTTATGACCGGCAGATTTGTGATTGGTTGATAGAGAGAATTTGTTGAGTATTTGATCTGCGCTGATCAGCTATTTTTTCGAAATGCTTTGTGCTGCATGGCCCAAAATGAAATAATATCGCTTTTAAACGAAAAGAATAGAATCGAAAGGAGTTGATAAATATGAATGAGGATCACAAGAAGTTCCAGAAAGTACAGAGAGACGACCGGGCTTCGTACCTTGGAGGCGGCAGAAGTCCAAAGGAATCACCGATGACAGACACTGAATATAACAACAAGAATGACACTGACAAAGCACCTGGAGCTGGCGAGTAAACTCTTTCTATTCCTTTTTTCCATTCCATGCTTTTTTCTATGACCGTTATTTGTTTTTCAATAACAACATAGAAATAGGTAATAGAAAAATAGTGTGGAGGGATAATGGATGGTTAATGGAATGTATACAGGATACCGCAGCAACAGTAACGGAAATGGAAAGAAGATCACTGTTAGTGGAGAAGGTTCTGTGTTCGCTGCGCCAAACAAGGCGACAGCAACGGTTGGCGTTCGGACGGAAAATCAAAACCTGCAAAATGCACAAGCTGAAAATGCATCGAAATCTAATGCAATGTTGGCAGCCTTGCAAAACCTCGGCATTGCAAAGGATGATATTAATACGGCAGATTTCCGGATTGATCCAATCTACACCTATGAGGACGGCAAGCAATTCTTTCAGGGATATCGTGTCACACATCTGTACAGTATCACGATCAAGAATCTTGCACAGGCAGGCTTGATCATCGACACCGCTGTGGAAAATGGCGCAAACGAGATCATGAACATACAATTTTCAGTGGCAGAGCTCAGGAATTGTACAATCAGGCACTTTCAATGGCAGTGGTTGATTCATACAACAAAGCCCAAACTGTAGCCAGGACTTTAGGAATCCAGACCTCCATTACCCCTCTCACGATTACCGAAGAAACACAAAAAGGTTCACCAGGTCCCTTCCTGGTTGCTTCATTAGATACAAGCAGCACAAGCGGGACGCCGATAGAACCAGGACAACTGGAAATCAAAGCTACAGTTACAGGAACATATATTAGTTAGGCTCTTTTCTCAAACTTTGTTGCTATTGACTACAACATAGGAATAATGACCTGTGTTTCTTCACAAAATTAAAGATTTTTAGGAGAAAAGAGCTTGCACACTTAATACCGAACTACAAAATGGCTATTATCACGTTACAGTCGGCTTTAGGATTTTAACAACGTCTTTACGAAAATAGCCATTAGTTAAATAAATCTACAAAAGTCAGGCCTATTGCCTGGCTTTTTTGTGATATAAAATTATAAGCTAAACATGCAAACCTTAGCTGACACAATTTGTCTATATCCACATGAATATTTTTAAGTTAAAATACCTCTATATGTATTTATTAAGGAGAGATCATCATGAAGAAATTATTTGCGGCATTTATGTTAATATTATTGATTACCGGCTGTTCGGGCGGCGGTTCCTATACTGATGTTTCAGTCGATGAAGCAAAAGAATTGATAGATAGTGGTGAAGCTCAGGTTTTGGATGTGCGTACCCTGATGAATTTGCAGCAGGACATATTCCAGGAGCAAAATTAGTTCCATTGCAAGTCATTGAGAGCATGCTTTCCGAGCTGGATAAAGAACAAAAATATTTAGTCGTTTGCCGCAGTGGCAACCGCTCTGCGCAGGCAAGCGAAATCCTCGTGGAAAATGGCTTTAAGAACATTTACAATATGACCGGCGGAATGAATGAGTGGAAATTTGACATTGAGCAATAAGAAAACTGAATGCACCTCGGTCAGTCTAAACAAGCGATGCATATCTTAGCATCTCGTGAGGAACGAGATGCTTTTTTCATATAAAAACTGCTTTTCAGCAGTTTTTGATATGGGTTTAAGCACGAGATACATAAGATGCATCTGTTGTATTGATGACAAGTTTGTCACCCTGGTTAATGAAGAAAGGAACCTGTACTGTAAGGCCAGTTTCCAATGTCGCAGACTTAGTACCGCCGGAAGAAGTGTCACCTTTGATTCCAGGTTCTGTTTCTGTCACTTCAAGTTCAACTGTGTTTGGAAGCTCGACACCAAGAGTTTCGTGGCCGAATTGCATGATGTATACCTCCATGTTTTCCTTAAGGAATTTCAATTCATATTCAATAGATGTGCCTGGCAATTCAATTTGCTCGTAAGATTCATTGTCCATGAATACGTGCTGGTCGCCGCTAGCATACAGGTATTGCATTTTGCGGTTCTCGATTTGTGCTTTCGCTACTTTTTCACCAGCTCGGAAGGTTTTTTCCTGAATCGCTCCAGTACGAAGGTTGCGAAGCTTTGAGCGAACAAAAGCCGCTCCTTTTCCTGGCTTTACGTGTTGGAAATCAAGGACACGCCAAATGCCATTGTCCACTTCGATTGTTAAACCTGTACGGAAATCGTTAACTGAAATCATTATTTGTCCTCCTAATGTGTCCTATAATATGATGAGTTCCTTAGTAGAATGTGTCAGTGACTCATTATGGTCTAGTGTAATAACAGTATCATCCTCTATTCTTACTCCGCCCAGTCCAGCAATGTAGATACCTGGCTCGACAGTCACAACCATTCCAGTTTCAAGGACGGTATCAGATCTGAATGACAGACTAGGTCCTTCGTGTACTTCGAGTCCGATTCCATGGCCTGTAGAGTGGCCAAAATACTCACCGTATCCTTTTTCCGTGATAAAGTTGCGTGTAAGCGCATCAGCTTCCTTGCCTGTCATGCCCGGTTTGATGCCCGCCATTCCCCGAAGCTGGGCTTCAAGTACAATATCATAGATTTCCTTTAATTTGTCTGAAGGCTGCCTACTGCTAATGTACGGGTAATATCAGATACATACCCATTATAATATGCGCCATAATCCAGGGTTAAAAAGTCCCCTGGTTCAATCACCTTGTCACTTGCTATTCCGTGGGGAAGTGCTGAACGGTAGCCTGAAGCTACAATGATATCGAATGAAGAGGATGCTGCTCCCTGTTTTCTCATGAAGAATTCCAGTTCATTTGATACTTCCAGCTCTGTCCTGCCCGGACGAATAAACTCTAGGATATGTGTAAACGCAGCATCTGCGATGGCTGCTGCTTCCTTTAATATCTTAATCTCTGAATCAGTCTTAATCAAGCGTAACTTTTCGATTTCCCCCGATACAGGCACCAGTTCAGCTTCCACGCCCTTATCGAAAGTTTTATAAGCTGAATATGTAAAATGGTTTTCTTCGAAGCCAAGCTTTTTGATTCCCAGGTTTTTGGCTTGTGCCGCCACTTCATCCTGAATCAGTCCTTTATGCAGGACCACCTCGTAACCTTCGCATTGTTTTGCAGCCTGCTCAGTATACCTGAAATCCGTGATGAAAAATGCTTTTTCTGCACTGATCAGCACCATTCCGGCAGAACCAGTGAACCCAGTCATATATCTGCGGTTGTAATCACTTGTGACCAGCATTCCATCGATTCCGAGCCTTTGAAAGCTCTCGCGCAATTTTTGAATTTTCTCCATAACCTATTCCTCCCCTTTTGCTTCCCTTTTGAATACTTCAAGCGCCAATTCATAGCCAAGAAAGCCTAGACCTGCAATCTGCCCCTTTGATACTGGAGCAATCACCGATTTGTGCCTGAATTCCTCTCTTTGATAAACATTGGAAATATGTACTTCGATAACAGGACAATTAATCCCTGCAATCGCATCCCTGATGGCGTAGCTATAATGCGTGAAGGCTCCCGGGTTAAAAATAATGCCATCCATACCAGTGTCTTCTGCCTCATGGAGTTTGTCAATCAGATCTCCTTCATGATTCGATTGGAAGCAAATAACCTCAACTTGGCTTTCCGCTCCAAGCTGGACCATCCGTTTTTCCAAATCCTCCAAATTCCTGACACCGTATATTCCGGGTTCTCTTTTTCCCAAACGGTTCAAGTTGGGTCCATTGAGCATGAGTATTTTTTTCATAAAAGGCTCCCGTAAAAAGAATGTTCAATAAGAACATTCTATCACAATTGATTTCGCGAAAACTACCGCGAGACGCTCAGGAGGTAACTTCCTGCTGATTATTTTCACTGTTGCGATTTTCATTTTCTTCATATGATATGGAATAACCAACAAAAACTCCGTAAAGAACATAAAAGCAAATCGATGTGATCAACGTGTTCTTTGATAAGTCCCAGAATGGTTTAATACCAGGAAATAGCGGATTGAGCACATAGAAAACAAGGAAAAACAGTGCCAACCCAAATGCTGCACCAGCCCATATAGACTTAAGCTTCCTCATTACTGCATAATACACAAGAGCCGCGCCCGTTGAAAAAAGACCAATCACTACAATGGATATAACCGTACCAAGCCATTGCTCCTTCCATTCTCCCAGAGCCCATGGCTCAAGAATGACATTCGGACGGATCTCAGTAAAGTGAAAGATATAGGCTAAATAAGCAAGCGCACTCCAAAATATCCCTCCAAACAACCCGGTAATAATGCTCATCGCGATGAAAGACATTGGCTTTTCCCTTTGATTCTGTTCAAGGTTTTCTTGATTTTCTGTCATAAGTTGCACCTCCATACTTAGTATGTCCCGGACAGACCAATCATTTGCACAACAGGAAAAATTGTTGCATAGACTGTCCTCTATATAGAGGTTTGTGCTACTTTTTAGTAAAATAACAGTAACAGAACAAGCGGCTGCAATAATATGGAATGTGAAACTCTCGTTTAAAGCGCTTTTAAAAAGGAAAAAGTAGCAGGAGAAGAGTATAAAATCGGAGAATTTGTATAAAGTAATCGTTGGCAAGTTTAAAAGCTGGAAAAATTGCTCATGATGCTAGTAGGGAGGTGGCTTTCATTGAAGAATCGTACTTCTACGTATATTGTTTCAGGACTGATCGTTCTTGCAATCTTTGGTTTCGCCTTTAAGTTATTTTCCGATCCATTAAGTATACTTATCATGCTTGCAACAATCGCCCTGGTTGGTGCGTTAATTTATTTCCTCGTCACCCGCCTGACAAGCTCAAGTTCAGGACAGCAACAGCAACGTGCATTCCAAAAAGCAGCAAAGCGTTCTAAAAAGCGGTTCCAGACAAAAGACGCAAATACTTCCTCTAAACGATCAAAAATAAGGTCGCTCACATCCGCGCGCAACAAAAAGAAGGATGCGTCACATTTAACGGTCATAGACGGTAAAAAGAGCAGAAAAATCGGGCTTCGTTCTAAGCTCGATTTTTGTGTTTTATAGAGCTAATAACACCAGGATTTAAAAAACTTCTCTGCGTTCTTTTTGCCAAGATCAATCAATTCCAGCTTCTTTTCATCTGAAAGCTGGAATTCAGTAGTCAAGTTGCCTTCTGTCGGAATGAAAATGATATTCTTTTCATGTTTCCTGGAAATATAGCGGGAGTCATGCGCATCCTTCATCGTCTCGAACAAAGCTTCGAACATATTCAGGGCGTTCTTGATTTTGTTGGTAGGCTGCTGAATCAGATTTTGGCTCAACTTCACTCCAAGTACGGCCGGACTTTTTTACGTTATCCTTATCAAATAACCACATTGGAAAATTGCTTAACACTCCACCATCTACTACGATATTCATGCCAACCCGGTCACGCAGCTTTACCGGCTCGAAGAAGAACGGAAGACTGCAGCTCATCCTGATGGCACGTGCTACAGGGAAGGTTCTCGGATCTACACCGTATTTCGGCAAATCATCAGGGAGGATGAGCAGCCGGCCATTTGTAAGGTCAGACGCGATGATCCTTAATGAATCCGGAGCAAGATCCCCAAAAGTGCGCAGCCCTCTGGCAGCCAATATATCCGCTATCCAACACTCCAATTCGTCACCTTTATAAAGCCCCAGCCGCCAGTATACAAAAAGCCACTTGGTCAACGCAGATGGGATGACTGTTTTTCTGGAATCGAGAAATTTCTTCAGGTCGAGTTCATCCAAAAGATTGGCCATCTCTGTGCTAGTATAGCCAGCGGCAATCAAGCCAGCTATCAATGAACCCGCACTGGTCCCGGCAACCCTTTTAAAACGGAATCCCCGTTCTTCGATTGCGGCACAGGCACCTACCAATGCTAATCCCTTAATTCCTCCGCCGGAAAAAACGCCGTCAATATACATATGAGCCACTCCCGTCGATGTAATCCCATCTTTACATCTTTAAGCGCTCAATTTGTAAAATAGTACGGCGTACAAGTTAAAATTTTTGCTTTATGTGAAATATTGAATCTCTGCTTCAGGGAAAAAAGAATGGATATAACCCCGGATTGTTGACTCAAGATCCTTTGCTTCATCCGTCTGGTAGACGTACTTTCCTATCCCGTAACGTCCCCACTTATATTTTCGTTTCTCTTCATCCATTTCAAGCTTGGATTTAGGATAACGCTTTTGTATCACATTTTTTGCAGGCCTAGTGAAACGATGCTGGATAAGTTCAAAGCTTAAGCCAGTCAGGTCGATTCCTTCAAGGGAATGGCTAAGTCTTTCAAATAATTCCTGATAGCCCTCTCTCCAGCCCTCATGGATATAAATTGGCGCAACGATGAAGCCAAGAGGGTAGCCTGCTTTTGCCACCTTTCTGGCTGCCTCCAGTCTTTCATCAAAGGATGATGTTCCAGGTTCAAAGTTTTTGATAACGTAACGGGCATTGACGCTGAAACGGAATCTTGTTTTACCATTATGTTTTGCATCGAGCAGGTGATCGACATGATGGTATTTCGTCACAAACCTTAATTGCCCATATTCCGACTCCCCGAAAAATTCGATTGTTTTCTTTAAGGCGTGGGTTAAATGGTCAATTCCGACTATATCCGATGTACAGGCAGCTTCGAACCTGGTGATTTCCGGTTTTCTTTCGTCCATGTATTTTTGCGCCTGTTCGAAGATTTCATCAAGGTTCACGTATGTGCGGATATACGGTTTGCTTCCAAGCGTCGTCTGCAGATAACAGTAATGGCAATGACCCATGCATCCAGTAGCGAGCGGAATAGCATATTCAGCTGATGGCTTTGAGGTATCGAATTTCAATGTCTTCCTGACACCAACAACAAGAGTTGATTTCGCATTCCGGTATTGCTGCAGTTCATTGTCACCCGGTATGCCGCGCACCTGATTATGTGAAGTCGTCTCCCTGATTTCCAGTCCCATCTTTTCGAACTTTTCCTTCAGCTCCCGCCCAAGCGGGTATTCCAAAGCCCTTGGCTCAATATACACAAGCTGTGGTACAAAAGCTTTCATTTCAATTTCCTCATTTCATTCCATTTAACTGTTATTATGGACAGAAACGAAAAAAGAGGATGGGAAAAATTTTTCCATCCTCTTTGGGTCATATTATAAGCCACATTTTAGCTGTGCGTTACAGTTTGTACATGTATTGCAGCCACCGATTTCTTTTACCTCACCTTTGCGGCAGACGGGGCAAGTGTTGCCGACTTCAGAGCCGATTGTTACGTTGGTTGAACGCAATTCATTGATCGTGTCGACAAGGACAACATGCTGCTTTTGCTTTTGCTTTTGCTTTTGCTTTTGCTTTTGCTTTTGCTTTTGCTTTTCTTTCTTGTCGATTTCCTCATCCATCGTGTTTTCTTCGGCTTTTAGCGTCAATACTTGGGAATCGCGGGAGCCGTCAACATAAACGGTGCCACCCTTTGCTCCACCTTTATACAGGCGCTCATATACCTTTTCAACCTGTTCAACGCTGTAACCCTTCGGTGCGTTTACCGTCTTGCTGATTGAGCTGTCAATCCAGCGCTGGATGACACATTGAACATCAGCATGTGCTTCAGGCGCCAATTCCATTGCTGATACAAACCAGTTCGGTAGGTTCTCAGGATCAGCATCCGGATTCCGGTCAAGATATTCCTGAACGATATCAGCCTTCACTTCAATAAACTTGCCAAGACGGCCGCTACGGAAGTAGGAGAAGCTGAAGTAAGGCTCAAGTCCTGTTGAGACCCCAACCATTGTCCCAGTTGATCCCGTGGGAGCAACAGTCAGCAAGTGTGAGTTGCGGATTCCATTTTCAAGGATCGACTCACGAATATCTTCAGGCATTTTCTTCATGAAGCCAGTGTTTGTAAATGCCTGGCGAAGCCTGTTTGTTTCTTCTTCTGTACCGCCTTGAAGGAATGGGAAGCTACCTTTTTCCTTCCCCAGCTCAACAGATGCTCTGTAGGCAGAAGTCGCAATTGTCTCAAATACTTTATCAACAAGCTGGTTACCTTCTTCAGAACCGTATTCTATTTCGCAGTAGATCAGAAGATCGTGAAGTCCCATGACACCAAGACCGACACGCCGTTCACCCAATGCTTGTCTCTTATTATCTTCAAGGAAGTAAGGAGTCGCATCGATGAATAGTGATAGGTAAGGATTTGAAGTTATCTCCACCTTTTCCCCCACTCCACACCGTACGTGCGATTTTCACCGCATACGGCGTTCCATCTAATGAATGATATTAAATGCTTTCAAGATTACATGCTATACGAAAATCGTTAAGCTTTTTCAATTGTCTCGAGTTCAATTGAAATATCCTAAGATATTTGAGAATGGTTTCGTTTCTGGTTGCGTGTATCAGTTTGTGAATCAGTTTGTTTACTATTCTGAGGTTGTTGTAATCATCCTTGCCACCTAAGAAGGTTGGTTTGTAATGATGACAGTGCACCTCATCAGCGGTGAGGAAGGTACCAGTTATTTCACATTTCCCTTGAACCATAGAATATCTAGACAATCTGTTGTCCATGTATTCAACACTTCTATCAGGCAATTTAGATTTCAACAACTTCTGAATGTTGATGTTGATTTCTTTTTTAAGTTCTTCGTGAACTAACATTCTGCCTTCTGGTGTAAAAAGTGTTTTGTTCTGTGAGAACCCGTAAGGGATATTGAATTTAACATCCTGAAGCGGGTATAAGTGAAATTTCTTAAAGCTCCAAGTTGTATAGTTATTCTTAAAGAATTTCCTATAAGTTGTGGAAGCGTTTGTTGGTATTTCCTTTTTAAAACCGATTCTGCCTAACCGATTGTACATCATACGGTGTATTTTGAAATCAATTTCTCTGAACTCCGCAGAAACGTGGGTTGCGTATTTAAAATAGTTATGACTACCTAGAACAAACTGGTTAAAGTGGATCATATTTTCAACCGTAGGGTTTCGATAAATTCTATCGATGTGTTCTTTAGCTTGAGCAACGATTGCAGTTTTCTTTTTATCTTTGATTTTCGTGAAGGCAACAAAGTTATCTGCCTTTTTCTGGACTTTAAGCTTGAATCCAAGAAATTCGGAACTGTTTTTTCTGAGGTTGATAACTTTTGATTTTTCTTTGGATATATCAAGCTTGAGTCTATCTTTGAGATAAAGTCTAACTGCGTGAAACCACCTGTAAGCATCTTTGTGGTTATCTGTAAGAATTTTGAAATCATCAGCGTATCTCACTATAAAGCCTGTTTTTAAGTTTGTTTTCCTTAGCGCTCTGTATTTACCATCTACTCTTGCGTACTCATGTTTTGTATCAAATAGTTCCCATTGACTAGCGACCCATTGGTCTAAGTCGTTTAGTACTATATTTGAAAGTAGCGGAGAGAGTATTCCGCCTTGGGGAGTACCATTTTCAGGAATTCCAACACCTTTTATGGGTGCTTTTAGCATTTTCGAGATTATGCTTATGACTCTTTTATCCCTAATACCTATATTCCAAAGCTGTTTCTTTAGTAGGTTGTGGTTGACGTTATCGAAGAATCCTTCGATATCTATATCCACAACGTAATGTAGTTTTGATTTGTTTATTAAGGTACTAACTCTTGATATAGCATCTTGAGTTTTCCTTAATGGTCGGAAACCATAACTATGATTAAAAAACTTAGCTTCGGCGATGGGTTCGAGGATTTGTTTAAACATCTGTTGTATGAGTCTGTCTCTCATGCTTGGTATTCCTAACGGTCGTTTTTTCCCGTTGGCTTTAGGTATGAGCACTCTTCTTACACTTTTAGGCTTGTAATTGCTTAGTGTCTTTCTGATGATATTTACAAATTCTTCTTCGTTGACTGCTTTGACATCATCAATAGTTATTTCATCTGTTCCTTCGGTTCTAGACCCTTTATTTGATTTGATTGTTCTATAAGCTAAAAGGATATTTTGTCTAGATGTTATTAACTCATAAAGGTTGTTGAATGATTGTCCTTTTTTGCTTCTTTCATAAAGGTCGTCAAAGGTATCTTGCATCCCATAATATTCCCAATTTCGTAAAGTAGTGTTCAACCGTGGCTACACCTCGTTTCGGTGTTTTTTGCCCACGTTCCTACCTGATAATTGAACTTAGTCTCTAATCGCATTTAATTTTTGTTTTGAAATATCATTACATTAGACTTGGGGCTATCCCTCCACTATGTTTCCATAGCTTCAACGGTACTGTGCCCCTACTCTCACAATCGTTAACACATTTCGGTTCGGAAGAACCTTATAGTGACCACCCCAGTGATAAGCTGTTTAAGATGGGTGTCGATTGCTTTCCACGTTCCAGTTAATCTAGCTATACATATATCCGTAGGTTGTGACTTTGAGCCTGTGAGCGTTATAGCGTCATTGTTCGCTATCCCGATTTTCATGACAACGATGCTTACTAATCGGTATCTCACTCCCCGGTAGGACAAAAACCTTTCGGTTTATGATGCATTTAGACCCGTACATTCGCCACTTCGTCAGAACGTTTGTTCATTCTCACCATAGATATTTTGTAGCCTCCCGCCCTATCTCAAACCATGACTCACAGAGATTGTAAATTTTAGGTTCGATTCAGACGACTTTACCTAGCTTCACACACTGCATTCTTATCAAATAGCAATGCATGTAGGAGTATCAGAGAGGAAGTTTTGATCAACATGAAGATCTCATTTCTTCCTTCGATTAACCAGTTGTAACTATCATAAAGCTGATAGCCCTCTCCTTTCGTGCAATTAAGCACTTAGGGAGAAACGTGTCACACCATTGTCCTGCATGCGAACGCCAACTTCTACAGTACGCTTCAATTTTTCAAAGTTAACTGTCTTTGTATCCTTGTCCGCCATTTCTGCAAGGTTCACAGCAGCGAGGTTGCAAACAGAATTTGGTGCGAGAGGCTGTTCCATTTGTTATCCTAAGGGCTTTTTATCCCCTAGTTCTAACGGTTCGTTTCCCGTTAGTTCAGCATATCTTTTCAATGCTTCACCAGCATTGTTGCGGCCTCGTGGATGGATTATATTCTGCTATCGCAGGTTCACCATCTATGCGTTGCCCCTGACCTTGTTTTTACTCAAGGCCTTCGGTTCGGATTCCCATCTCAGGGTTCCCGCTTCATTCCGCAATTTTTAACGTGAGGCAAACTAAGCTGCTCTACCACACGGGTTTGTAGCTACAACCTTCTGTCCATATGCTTGTGCGTTAGTCATGTCGTTGGCATTGTCGATGAAGAAGATGCCTGGTTCAGCTGAGTATGTCGCACAGATATTGATCAGATTCCATAACTCTTTCGCCTTGATTTTTCTATAGGTACGCACTTTGTATCCGAGCTTTTCCCACTCGCGAACGTCACCGATTTTATGCCATTCTTCGTTATAAACCTTCATTGTCTCAGCATCATAGCTTTCCACATCAGGGAAGCGAAGTTCATAATCAGCATCGTTTTCAACTGCGTCCATAAAATCCTTTGTCAGAGTGACTGAAATATTTGCACCTGTAAGGAATTCCGAGTTATGGACTGTATAAGTTCCACCAGTAGCTAGTTTTTCTTCAGCCGCTTTGATAATATCAGCGCTGAATCCACCGTAACCCGGGATGCTCTTATAGTTCACGATTCCCTGGTACATTGCTTCTTCCTGCAACGTCAGCGGTGTGAATTTCAACTTTTCCTTCGCCATTTTCTTGATTGATTCATCATTTGTGCTTTCAATCAGGAAGCGAAGAATCCTTGGGTTTTGCATTTTTGAAATGATGAATTCTACAATGTCAGGATGCCACGTACATACCGTTCCTTTCGGAATATTTCGCTGCTATGCAGCCGGACTAGACTATATCATCACCCTCAGCATTATCTGTTAGGGGCCGGGCGCTTGTGAGAGTTTATTGTTGGGACTCACTCTCTAGTCGTTGAACCTTCGCCATTACCTTTGCCCAATGACGCTTGGCTGCAGATTGTCCAATGCAAGCAATTTTTAGGCCCTCACGCTCACCGTTTCCAGTCACGTTGTGGCTTGCCTGCCTCTAAGGAGTTCCCTGCAATTCACCCGATTTTCTAGTCGTTCATTTTCTGAACGACGCGGACTAGTACATCTATAAAGTTACTTTCTTTACCATAAGTTTTTTCATGACAGTTTTTACAGAGTGTGATTCCATTGTTTAAAAGAAATTGCTTTTCAGGGAAAAGCTTTTTGGGATAAGTATGGTGAGCAGCAATATCTCTGGAATTAGAGTTACAACCAGGCATCTTACACCTAAAGTTATCACGAGTATATACTTTTTTACGCCATTCCTTATAGAGTGCAGAATTAGTTATATCAATTGTTTCCACTCTATTTTCTTTCAGGTAATTCTTATAACAAGTATAAGTAAAAAACCTCTTACCTGAACGGGAATATCCTGAGCGTACCCTTTCAGTAGTTTTACCACACTGAAAGCATTCAAAGTATACACGTTTCTTTATCCTAGTCGACTTTATTTTCTCAATGGAAACTGGGGTATGTTTTGTCCCTCTTCTTGGAGCACCTTTATCAATTTCATTAAGGCCCCTCAGCTCCCATCCAAAGAAAAGAATCCGATCTAAAATTGTTGAATAACTTACCCCTAGTTCATTAGCAAGTACAGTATATCCCTTTCTTTTAACAATGTATTCTTCATATAGCCAATCACGATTATCGTATATCTCATTGCCCAGTTTAATTGGTTTTTTTCTAATACCAAACCTTCTAAGCCTTGATTTGATTGTCGTAATTGGCAGCCCTGTTTCTTCAGCTATCTCTTTTAAGCTCATTTTGTCGTGAATATACTTTTGATAAAGAAATTCTCTGGTCAGATTCATGAAACGTCCTCCTTTTACGAACGTTTGTTCTCACGTTAATCTTACCAGTTTTAACTTAGAATGTCATTTAGTTAATCCGCCAGCATAATCATTTGCGCACCACGTCTTGACCCGCCCTGCTCAACTAAATGCGTCAGCTTGGCAATATCATCTAGCCATGAGACCGATCCGGATGATTTTCCGTTTACTCCCTTGGCTAGTGTGTTGCGGGGTCTTAATGTTGAACCATTCGTTCCTACTCCGCCGCCGCGGCTCATGATTTCCATGACCTGTTTGCGGTGCTCGGAGATGCCTTCGCGTGAATCTTTTACAAACGGCATTACATAACAGTTGAAGTAAGTCACGTCTGTTGCCGCGCCCGCTCCGTAGAGAACGCGTCCTGCCGGGATGAAGTTCATTGATACTAGCTCTTGATAGAACTTCTCAAACCATTCCTGGCGCTTCTCTTCTGTTTTTTCCACAGCTGCAAGCCCTGTGGCGTTACGCTTTGCGATTTGCTCGTAGAATACTTCAAGCGGCTTTTCAATGACGTCCAGCGATTTTGTGATCACCCCGGTTGCTGCTTCTTCCGGGTCATCCAGCACACCGCGGAATTCTTCGTCTACAAGCACTTTAGCTTTCTTATTTTCCCAATCAATATCTTGTATGAATCCAAGGCCGCGTGCCGGAAACTTTGGATCCTCTTTGATGGTGAGGACGACGAAATCCCCATTTGATAGAGTGATTTTTTCGGTGTCTTTAAAAGTATAGCGGTCCAGCATGACTAATCGGGAGACGCCTTTGTGGGTAAGTTTCATGTCATGGGTAATCGGGTGAACCTGCGGGAACAGTTTAATATCCTTGTTCAGGCTTTCCACATCCAGGCTCATTTTTTGTCCAATAGTTACAGACATTTCTACAACTCCTTCTGGTTTTAAATCTTTTCACTAATGTATTACTAGAAGTATGTAATTCTAGCTGCATTTTTGAATTACCCTTACGTTATCATATCGAAACATCAAAAATCAATATATAGTGTATATTTTATTTTCGACAATACTATATATGGTGCTTAGGTCAAAAGATAGTGTTTTTGTCAAACATGAAATCTATTAAAAAATAGAGATATAAAGAGAGAAAGATAGAATATCTCCATTAAATGATAAAAAACAACAAATTTCGAGGGTTGCACTTTTTTATAAGTCCTCAAAGCCTAGAAAATACTGGATACAAACAAAAAAGCGGAAAATCCGCTTTTAAATATTTTTATCTTTTAAAATTCCACTCATCAGATTCGTACTTATTTTTTGCCAGAGTATTTACATAATCTAGTTCGTCATCACTTAAAGTGTATGGCTCCAAAATAATTCCTAAGCCATCTTCAAAACCTTCCTTGAATGCTTTCTTCGCTTCTTCAAGATCAATCTTGCGTTTGCTGATCTCATTGATGGCAACAGCTTTTGTTTTAAAGACCTTCTGCATTCTCTCCTTAACACGGTCATTCGGATACTTGAACAAACTGAAAAGCTTTTCCTCATCTAAATCAAGCAAAATAGAACCATGCTGCAGGATAACCCCTTTTTGACGGGTCTGGGCACTGCCTGCCACTTTTCGTCCTTCAACAACAAGCTCATACCAGCTTGGAGCATCGAAACAAACTGCCGACCGCGGGTTTTTCAACGCTTCTTTTTCAGAAGAAGTTTTCGGTACAGCAAAATACGCTTCCAGCCCTAACTTTTGGAACCCTTGTAAAATCCCCTCCGATATCACCCGGTAGGCTTCCGTTACTGTTTTCGGCATTTCTGGGTGTTCTTCAGTTACGATAACGCTGTATGTAAGTTCATGTTCATGCAAAACGCCCCTGCCACCAGTAGGTCTTCTTACAAAACCAAGACCGTGCTGCTTCACAGCCTCCATATCAATTTCTCTTTCGATCCTTTGGAAATAGCCAACTGAAAGTGTCGCCGGGTCCCATCCATAAAACGGACCACTGGAGGAATTTTTCCTGCCCCATGCCAATCAAGCAAGGCCTCATCCAGCGCCATGTTAAAAGAAGGTGAACAGTTTCCTGAATCAATAAATCCCCATACCTCTTTATTCATAAAATTTTTACCCCATTTAAAATAGTTTAAAGCTAAGATTTTTTTAGTCTAACAAATTACTTTTCAAAAGCAAAGCAAGTTGTTTTCAAGAAATTTGCTAATTTCCTTTGCTCTCTGCCCTGAAGGCTTATATAATTATAAGTGGCTCAGCTAAGCTTGAAAGGAGAAATATGTTTTGGATACACTTATCTTTTTAATCGTCCTAACAGTTGCGGTTATTCTTTACTCTGTGTTTATGTATTTCCGCCAGAAGAAAATCCTCAAGACTCTGACGGAGGAAGAATTTATTGCAGGTTATCGCAAAGCGCAGCTAATCGATGTCCGTGAACCGAATGAATTCGCTGGTGGACACATTTTAGGCGCCAGAAATATCCCGCTTACCCAGCTTAAGACACGCCTGAAGGAAATCAGGCCGGATAAGCCGGTCTACCTTTACTGCCAAACCGGATCCCGCAGCGGACGTGCTGCACAGCTGCTTTACAAAAAAGGCTATAGGGACTTGAACCATCTACAAGGCGGCTTTAAAAAATGGGGCGGCAAAGTCAAAGCTAAATAAGCAATAATCCCATAAAATTACCCCTCAGCCGGATTGCTGGGGGGTTTAGCTTTTTTTATCTTAGAAGTCCGATAATATTGAATAGTCCCAGGGTCGAAAATCATGCTAGGTTCGGACAAAACCTCAGCTTCTCCACGTAGTTTGTCCGAAGTCACACCTGCTTCAGACAAAACTTCAACTTCTCCTCGCTGTTTTGTCCGAAGTCACACCAGATTCGGACAAAATCTCAGCTCTTCCTCTTAGTTTTGTCCGAAGTCTTCTAGGATACGCACACTAACAGCATCAATACAAAACAAAGCCCTACCAATATCAAATTGGCAGGACTCTCACTAATCTATTCAGCTTTCTGGAAACGCAAGACTGGCTTCCTTGCAGCTGTTGTTTCATCCAGACGGCCTATTACCGTAGAGTGTGGCGCTTCCTGGACGATTTCTGGGTTCTCTTCTGCTTCTTTAGCAATTTGGATCATTGCGTCGATGAACGCATCAAGAGTTTCCTTGGATTCTGTTTCTGTCGGCTCGATCATGATTGCCTCTTCCACATTCAATGGGAAGTAGATAGTCGGCGGATGGTAGCCGAAATCAAGCAGGCGTTTTGCGATATCCAATGTACGTACGCCAAGTTTCTTCTGGCGTTTGCCGCTGAGGACGAATTCGTGCTTGCAATGCCTGTTGAATGGCAGGTCATAATACTCTGCAAGTCTTCTCATCATATAGTTCGCATTCAGCACAGCATACTCCGTAACAGCTTTCAAGCCATCTGGACCCATTGTGCGGATATACGTATAGGCACGGACATTGATGCCGAAGTTGCCGTAGAAAGGCTTAACCCTTCCGATTGACTGCGGACGGTCGTAATCAAACTTATAAACGCCATCCTGCTTCGTCACGATTGGCTTTGGCAGGAAAGGAATCAAGTCTGCTTTTACACCGACTGGGCCAGAACCTGGTCCGCCGCCGCCGTGTGGTCCTGTGAATGTCTTATGAAGGTTCAAGTGAACCACATCAAAGCCCATATCGCCAGGGCGTGCCTTGGACATAACAGCGTTCAGGTTGGCTCCATCATAGTAAAGCTTTCCGCCTGCGCTGTGGACGATTTCGGCCATCTCAAGAATGTATCTTCGAATAGACCAAGAGTGTTCGGGTTAGTCAGCATCAATGCCGCTGTATCTTCACCGACAACTTCTTAAGGTCTTCTAAATCAACCAGACCGTTTTCATCTGATTTTACAGTGATTGTTTCAAAACCAGCTACTGTTGCAGATGCTGGGTTTGTTCCGTGAGCGGAGTCAGGAACGATTACCTTCGTACGCTTGTCGTCACCATTTGCTTCATGATAAGCACGGATCATCATCAAGCCCGTCCACTCGCCGTGTGCACCGGCTGCCGGCTGAAGAGTCACCTCGTCCATTCCAGTGATTTCTATCAAGTGTTCCTGCAAGTCGTACATCAATTCAAGAGCACCCTGGACAGAACTTTCATCCTGCAATGGATGCAAATGTGCAAAACCATTGAAGCGGGCAACATTTTCATTCATCTTCGGATTGTATTTCATCGTACATGATCCCAGCGGATAGAACCCGGAATCAACACCGTGGTTGCGCTTGGATAGTGCAGTGTAATGGCGCATGATATCAAGCTCGGAAGCCTCAGGAAGTTCGGGTTCTTCTTCACGGAGGAATCCATCAGGCAAAAGCTCTGATAAGTCGATTTCCGGAATATCCATTTCCGGCAGGCTGTAGCCGACACGGCCCGGTGTGCTTAATTCAAAAATGAGTGGCTGATCTTCCTTATGCATTGATATCCCCCATTTCCTTTACAAACGTATCGATTTCTTCTTTTGTTCTTAATTCAGTTATCGCAACAAGCATATGATTCTCAAGCCCGGAGTAATCGCGGCCAAGATCGTAACCACCGATTATGCCTTTTCCAAGAAGCTTTTGGTTCACTTCTTTGACCGGTTTATTCAGCTTGACGACGAACTCATTGAAAGCAGGTCCTTCAAATGCGATTTCGAAGCCATTCTCTTTAAAACCCTTTTTTGCATAATGAGCTTTTTGGATATTGGCAACAGCCATTTCACGAACGCCTTTTTTTCCAAGCGCTGTCATCGCTACCGAGGCAGCAAGTGCATTCAATGCCTGGTTCGAACAAATATTGGATGTCGCTTTGTCGCGGCGGATATGCTGTTCTCTCGCCTGAAGTGTCAATACGAATCCGCGGCGTCCCTGGTCATCCTTCGTCTGGCCGACTAGTCTGCCCGGAACCTTTCTCATGAGATTTCCAGAAACAGCGAAGTATCCGCAATGAGGTCCCCCGAATGCTGTAGGGATACCGAAAGGCTGGGCGTCTCCAGTTACGATATCAGCACCGAACTTCCCTGGAGGAGTCAATGCCCCAAGTGCAAGCGGGTTGCTTGATACGACGAACAATGCTTTATTTTCATGTGCGATTGCTTCGATTTCGTTCATTGATTCAATTCCGCCGAAGAAGTTTGGATACTGGACGATGACTGCAGCTACTTCTTCACTTGCCATATCCTTAAGTGCTCCAAGGTCAGTTACGCCATCCTTATGCGGTACTTCCACAACATCGATGTACTGGCCCTTTGCATAGGATTTGACGACGTCTTTGTATTCTGGATGAACAGCACTGGAAATCAAAACTTTCTTTCTTCTTGTATGGCCTGCACTGAGCATCGCAGCTTCAGCAAGAGCTGTTCCTCCGTCATACATGGATGAATTCGCTACTTGCATGCCAGTCAATTCACAGATCATCGTCTGGAATTCAAAGATTGCCTGAAGTTCACCCTGGGAAATCTCTGGCTGATAAGGTGTATATGCAGTGTAAAACTCTGAACGAGAAAGAACATGGTCAACAATTACTGGAATGTAATGGTCATAGACACCAGCGCCAATAAATGAAGTATTCATTTTTAAATCGGCATTTTTCGCAGCCATTTTTGCCAGTTCCTTCATAAGAGCTGTTTCAGACTTGGCTGGTTTGATGTTATATTCTCCGGCAAAACGGACTTTTTCAGGAATATCGCTGAACAATTCATCGATCGATGAAACGCCGATGCTTTCCAACATTGCGTTTTTATCACTTTCAGTCAACGGTAAATAGCGATGCTTCATAACTTTTCCCCTCTCCGGCTTTTACTTTTTATCTCTTTTATAAAAAGGTGTAGCTGAAACAGCAGCTTTTAAGCGTTTTCCGCGGATTTCAACTTCCACTTCATTACCTAACTCAGTTTCGTTTGCATCAATTAGTGCAAGCCCGATATTTTTCTTGAGCGTCGGGGATTGCGTGCCAGTCGTGACTCCGCCAATCTGAGTATCACCTTTGAAAACGGGATAACCATGGCGCGGGATTCCCCTGTCAATCATTTCAATACCGACAAGCTTTCTAGGCAGACCATTTTCTTTTTGCTGCTTAAGTGCTTCTTTCCCGATAAAATCAGCTTCTTTATTCAACTTCACTGCAAAGCCTATTCCAGCTTCAAGCGGGCTGATTTCAGAGGAAAGCTCCTGGCCGTACAAAGCCAGATTCGCTTCAAAGCGGAGTGTATCCCTGGCACCAAGTCCGCATGGAATGACTCCCTCTTCTTCGCCTGCTTCCAGGATTTCTCTCCATAGGCTTACAGCATCCATTGAATCGCAGTAAATTTCGAATCCATCCTCGCCTGTGTATCCTGTTCGTGATACAAGCGCTTTCTTGCCGTTCAGGTCAACTTCCTCACTGAACTTGAAGAAACCAATTGTGCTGAGTTCATGACCTTTCGCAAGCTTTTGAAGGACTCCCTCAGCAAGCGGTCCCTGTAAAGCAAGCTGTGCCATGCCTTCTGACAAATTCTCGATTGTCACATTGCCTTCAAGATGATCCTGCATCCAATCGAAATCTTTTTCGATATTGGAAGCATTCACAACAAGGAGGTAATGCTCATCCTCGAGCTTATAGATCAACAAATCATCTACAGTTCCGCCAGTCTCATAACACATTGCTGTGTATTGGGCTCCGCCGTTTTTAAGTTTTGAAACATCATTCGTCATCATTTTTTGTAAATAGTCCAGACTATCGGGGCCTTTCACCTCAATTTCTCCCATATGAGAAACATCGAATAGACCAGCTTTTGTCCTTACTGCTTCATGCTCTTCCTTGATGCTTGAAAATTGGACCGGAAGCTCCCAGCCTCCAAAATCAACCGTCTTCCCACCGTATTCCTTGTACACTTCAAATAGCGGTGTTCGCTTTAATTCAGTCATTATGTATCCCCCTTCGTCCTACAGCTAAAAAATCAGTTCACAAAATGCTTTTTAGTTCATGCAGAATTGGTTCTGGTTCCCCCAGCCCAAATGAAGCCATAAAAAAGGACAGAGTACCCCCTCTGAATCTGAGAAGGTCTCTGTCCTTTCACCTGAAAGTTTACCTGTTAAGGCTTTCCCCTTTGGTGCTCCCACTAATAAAGCGCTCTCCAGAGATGCGTCAAACAAGAGTTCTTTTGCCTGAGAGATTCACAAAGTTTGCTTGCTCCTTCGGCGCTACGTAAGTAGTCTCTCCCCTTGTTGTCATCCGCATTTATATTATTTTCACAATTGGGCATGCTAGACGTTATTACACATGTGTGTAAACTGACTATTTTAGACTATAAAATGACAAATTTCAAAACATTCAAAAGCTAACTTCATCCTACCATTAGAGAGCCAATTTCGGCAATATATTTATACTTTTAAAGAGGTGGATAAAATGACTGTTCAAATAAACTTTGATTCTTCCTGGCAGGACGAAATGGCTGAAAGAATTCAGAATGATGGCCCATGGGGAAATTGGGAACTCTATAAGCTTGCCGTTGAGATAGAAAAGCATACCATTATCCCGGAATTCGAGGGACTTCAGGCACCCGCGCATCTGCCAGAACTCACTCCTCTGCCACATCAGCTGAAGGTAGCGAAGCAGGTCGTTGAGAACATGAACGGAAAAGCAATACTCGCTGATGAAGTTGGCCTGGGGAAAACAATCGAGGCTGGATTGATTTTGAAAGAATACATGATCAGGGGTCTGGTCAAAAAAGTATTGATCCTTGTTCCTGCATCCCTTGTCTCACAGTGGGCCATGGAGTTGAATACAAAATTCCATATTCCCGCCATTGCCCAGAAGAAAAGGTACGTTTGGGAGCAGTGTGATGTTGTCGTATCTTCAATCGACACGGCGAAACGGGTTCCTCACAAGGATATCATCAATAACTTAAATTATGACCTTATCATTATTGATGAAGCTCACAAGCTAAAAAATAATAAAACAAAAAACTATGAATTTGTCCAAAATCTTAAGAAGAGATTTTGTCTTCTGCTGACAGCGACACCGATACAAAACCGGGTTGAAGAAATTTTCAATCTCGTTTCACTCTTAAAACCAGGACATCTAGGTAGCGAAACTGCATTTTTTGATAAATATAAAAAGGATGCCAGGTCTGTTAATGATGATGAACACCTAAGGGAGCTGGTCAATAAAGTGATGATCCGCAACAGGCGCTCTGATACGGGTATCGAATGGACTAAACGCCATGTTGAGACCATTCCTATACACTTCTCGGAAGAAGAACGGGCACTGTACGATTCAGTTCAATCCTTAAGAGGTTCAGAAGCCGGTCTCAGCTCCAGCCAATTCTCGTTAATGACACTTCAAAGGGAAGCTTGCAGCAGCCGGGAAGCTGTTTTTTACACACTTAGGAACATGCTTCATAGACAGGATAATCCCCCCGTGGAATTCCAGAATACGATCGCCCAGCTGATCAAACGCGTCGAGGCAGTAACGAAAAATTCTAAAGCTGAAAAAGCGCTTGAATTAATAAAGCAGATAGACGATAAGGTCATCATTTTTACCGAATACAGGGCCACTCAGCTATACCTTCAATGGTTTTTGAAGCAGCACGGCATCACTTCCGTTCCCTTTAGAGGGGGATTCAAACGAGGTAAAAAGGATTGGATGAGGGAGCTATTCCAGAAGAATGTCCAGGTCCTGATCGCAACGGAGGCTGGCGGCGAAGGAATTAACCTGCAATTCTGCAGCCACATCATCAACTTTGACCTTCCCTGGAATCCGATGAGACTTGAACAAAGAATTGGAAGGATTCATCGTCTTGGGCAGGAGAAAGATGTAAAAATCTATAATTTCGCGACAAAAGATACGGTTGAAGAACATGTCCTGAAACTGCTATACGAAAAAATCAACCTGTTTGAAAAAGTCATCGGTGAACTTGATGATATTCTCACGAAATTGGAATTCGGCAATATCGAAGATCATTTGACCGATATTTTCGGAAGATCAACTTCCGAAGGTGAGATTCGGATCAAGATGGAAAACCTGACATCGATGATCCAGTTCGCAGAGGAAATAAAGGAGGGGAACCAGCGTGCAGCAACAGGAAATCCATAATTTTCTCGAGAAGTATTTTACCGCGAATAACTGTGAATTAATGGAAAATGACAAGGGATATATGACAGTCCAGTTAACTGTTGATCTCGATAAGGAATTGATGAACCGCCCGTTTTACTGGCATTACCTTGAGAAAACCGGCGGCGTTCCCAATCCAATGAAGTTGACCTTCATTACCAATAAACAGAAGGCACCGGATGATATTAAAGGTGAGGTCATCCACTTTGGGTCACCTCGACTTCATCAGATCTTTGCATCGACAAAAAGTCTTGCCGGATATATCCGGTTATATCAAAATAACCAATTTCCTACACAGACACCACTTATACCCTGGATAGCTGAACCTGAAAATATCCTATCAATGTGACAGAAAGCGGGATGTATTCCATTCGATTGGCCTGCAGCTGATCAACGGGAAGATGGTAGAAGACTTTCATGACAAAATATTGAATCTGCCGCTGAATTCAAAAATTCCGGATTATGCCTATACACTTTCTCCATTAATAAAGCCAAAAAGCGGTGTAAACAGGATCCAGTCTTTTTTGACAACAAGGGTAGAGCAAGAGGATCATACCTGGGCAGAAGAGGCAAGAAAACGCTGGCAAAAGGACCTGGAATTGCTCCATCACTTTTATGAAGACGAGGAAGTAGAGTCTGATAGCTTTAAAACCGAAAAAGCTGCCTTACAGGAGCAATATGAACCGAAGGTAAATATCGAAATCGTCAACGGCGGATTATTTTATTTAACAGAAAATGCTATATGAGTGATTTTGCTGCAAAAACAAACCCGGCTATCGCTTTAGCCGGGCATTCTAGTTATATCAGAATTTATATAATTCCACTTCGAGAATTGTCCAGCTGCAGCGCCTAGCCCCTCGAGTCGTTTGTCTAGTGTCGCCTCCTAGAAACTCCGAAACTTCAACTCCGCCGGCAGAAGCATAAAGCGCTTCTTTGTCGGAGTCTCCAGTTTCTGCGTTTCTGGGCAGTCGGCTATACATTTCGTTTTCGGTCCTGCCAATGAAGTCAAAGAGCGACTTCACTGTCAGGCCCTCCAACGCTTATCGGGGCTGACCAAGCGCTTGCGTTTTTCTTATTATTTGTTCTTTTTCTTTTTTATACTCGACATCAACATGAACGGCAGGATGCCAAACCACCTGAATAAAAAGGTAGCTTCCGCTTCTTTTTTCGCCTGTTTCATCTTCCGGCGTTCTTCTTTTGGTTGGTCAATATATTTTACAACAGTTTGGGTAAGGTATTTAACATAATCATTTGTTTTCATGGTTACACCATCCTTCATACGTTATCAAGTATAACCATGACTTACTTTTTCATACGCTGGATGATTTCATCGACAATAGTCGAAACTGATTTACCTGATGCACCTACCTCAATATTTGCCGCCTCACGATATAATGGAAGCCTAAGGTTGTACAGTTTTTCAGCAGCTTCCACATTGTATTGGCTTAATAACGGCCTGGTATCGTCATCTTTCAGCCTCTCCATAATGGTGCTGAAATTCGCATTCAAGAAGACTACATTCATTTTTTCATTTAAGAACAACCTATTCTTTTTCGAACCAATAATTCCTCCTCCAGTGGATACAACAGCATTACCTAAAGGCATAGAATGTAAAACCTCAGACTCCAAATCACGGAATTTCTCTTCACCATCAATTGCAAAAATTTCATTTATTGTCTTGCCGGACAACTTGACAATCTCCCGGTCTGTGTCGTATACAGGAATTTCCAGCTTTATGGCCAGTTCCTGTGATACGCTAGTCTTGCCAGCTCCCATGAACCCAATTAAATAAATAGCTTCCATATCTTTTAATCACCCGTCAGTTCTTTTCTTTCCATCTTACCATCGCACCAGTAACCTTGTCATATTGGCCAATGCCAAGAGCTTTCTCCCCACTGTCCAGCTTGAGATTGAAGGTCACTTCTTCCACACTTCCTGAAATGGATTGTTTTTGAAAAGCAACGTCTCCCAACTCATAGTTCATAATTCCTGACGCTGGCAATAACCCTTCCCCCATCATGGCCTCAGCCTGTTTGGCCGAACAAAGCATATAGTATTCTTGCAGCCGTATCGTCTCAGTTTCTTTCGCGAACCTTTTTCCTGCTAAATAATTCTCAGTCAGTATCAGTAAATAAAAAGAAATCAGGAGCAAAAAGATCATCGTTAGCGGATAAACAAAACCTTTTTGATTTATGGCTCCACACCCCCGGTTTGATAAAATTGGTGGACTCTGACTGAATAATCCGTTCCCTTTACATCCCTGGCCTTTACCTCGACGCCATCAGCAATTTTGGCAAAGCTGAAGCTTGATAGATTTTGAATCAAGATTTCATGCCCCTGGTAATTCACTCTCCTCCTCATACTGGAGGCATATTTTTCATAAAGAATGAATTGCCCATCGATCTTCATCAGAAGCTTATCAGGCTGGACAGTCAGTTGCTGTGCTGAACGGATTTCCTTTTTCACCTGGCTGCTGAAGATTTCCCACTCCATTCTCCGCACTGCAGCATCAGCTGTACGGTTATCAAGGATAATTTTCATACCTAATGGCAGCATGGAGGCGATCAGCAAAAATAGCAGAACAGATAAAATCATCTCAACCATAGTGAAGCCTCGCTCATTCTGAGGGAGCACATTTTTCATATAGCTTTTGTGCGATATCATATCGAATACAAACCTCCCACGAAGAATCTACCTCAATCTTAGTGACCACAACTTCATACCGGTCGCCATTCTGTTCAATTTGTCTTCTGCCAGAATCGGTTCCTGTTATTTTTAAATTCATCAGTTCGTCATATAACAAATTGATGCTGTCGCCTTTTTTTCAGACTCCACTGTCTGATTGATGACATGAATGGCAATCGGGAGCAATATTGCACTACCCATTAAAAACGCAGCCAGTGATAGCAGCATTTCGCTTAGAAAAAAACCATCATTCCTCCGTAACATAGAACCTGCCCTTTCCAATCTGGATCATCAACTTGTATTTTTTCGAACCTGCAGTGACATATACAGACCCGAAACTATCGATATTACCATCCGGCATGTAGCGGAACAATAACTTCATTGTCCCTTGTTCCACCTTGATTTCAGGTGAGTAATTTCTTTTGGCCAAATATGGCGCAGCATAATCCGCCCCGCGGATATAGTAATAGTTATTTTCCGGCATGATATGGACAGTAATTGTCTCTTGATGGGAAATTGCATATTGCTGGCTGTATAAAAGGTCGGATTTCAATTGTGAAAAAAAGAGATCTTTTTCAAGCATGTCCTTTTGGGGTGTAAACAGGAACGCTGATGTGAGGGTAAGCATCAAGAAGGCTGAAAGGACAATCAGCATTTCGACCATTGTAAAACCGCCAGAATGGTTCATCCGTCGGCTCAAGTGGTTCATTTCTTCTGCACTGCCCCTTCTGTAGTAATTTCAATCGGAGTTCCGTCTGGACAAGCTGCATCTGCACTTTTTAAGTATCCGACACTGTGAAGCTCGGCGAAGGTAGGAATCACTTTTTTATCAATTTTGTACGCCTGTACCTGGGCCTCGACCATCTTCATATAAGCCTCGCAGCCCTTTGTATTGATATTTGAACTATGTGAAGATATATTTGGTACTGTGATGATAAGAAGGACGGTGATAACGAGCAAAACAATCATCATTTCTATTAAAGTAAAACCCTTTTGGTTTTTCATCATGTATTCTCCTTTATTTTTTCGCATTAAGAAAATGATTAAATCCCTTTCATCATTTGGAACATCGGCAACAAGATGGCTAGGTACAGCGAAACGACAAGCAGGCCAATAAAGCTGTACAAAACGGGCTGCACTGTCTTCAGCGCTTTTTCCGTTTTTTCTTCGAGTTCTTTCAGGCAGTGCCTGCTGTAAAAATAAAGCTCCTGATCCAGCTTGCCATTCTTTTGCCCGTGCCTGATAATTCTCGCAGCTCAGCATCAAAAAACGGGTACTCTCCCACTGCTCCGTCAAAATCCTGCCCAGCAGCCAACTTCGAAATTAAGTCCTTTCCTATTTCCCTTGAAAAAGGTTCATGGAGATTTTGCTCGAACACCTTCAAAGCAGACAGCACTGAAAGGCCGCCAGAAAACAAATAGCTTAGCTGAACCGAGAAATAATGTGAGTAAAAAAGCCTGATAAATTTGCCAGCAAACGGCAGCTTCACAAGCTTCTTTTTTTGTTTTAGTGGGTGAAGGTTTTTAAAGCTTACGATGTAGTATAAGGAAAGCACTGTAGTGAGACTAAGAAGAAAATAGAGTGTGAAAGGAATTATATGGGCTGCCGCCGCGATGGTTTCCATAAAGATATTGGGAGCCAGATTCATGTCCGTAAAAAGCGAATTGAATTTCGGCAGTAAAATCCTGTTTACGAAAAAGAATAAAATGAATGTAAGCAATACTAGAAATATTGGATATGCGGCAAGTCTTTTTAATCTCTGGTAGTCGGCTTCCCGCTTAAGGACCATGTCGCTGCCCTCTGTTAAGGTATGGGCCAATCCGCCATGCTGCTCGGCAAAGTAAACATAGCTAACCAGGTCCTTTTTAAATTTCAATTCTGCAAGAATCAAATATAAGGGAAATCCCTCACGCAGCTTTTCTAGCTTCTTATAACCTCATCTTTCCTTTTCTTCTCCAAGTAAAAAGTCATGGATTCAATCGCTTCCGCCAAAGAATAACCGCGCGACAGCAGTTCCCCACTCCTTTTGAGGAACCGGGCCTGTTCAGCGACAGGCCACTTACTCTCCATCATTGAGCACCCACCTCTGGTATTCGGATTCCTTGATGAACCCCAGGGCGATGCCTTTACGGATTGCATCTTTGAGAGTTTTATAATGATAGCTCTGGAGCTCCCCTCTTGCTTCCTTCAGTACCGCAGATAAATCCTTCCCCGTAAGGATTTCAAAAACATTTCCTCTTTTGCCGCTGCCTGATGAATAGCAAAATGGCGAACAAGTTCCTTCACAATAAGGACACGTCAGCTCAACAAGTCTTTGTGCCGTAACTGCGATCAGTGTCTGTTCAATCTCAAGCCAATTAATCCCGAATTCAATCAGCCTGTAAATCGCTCCTCTGGCATCCCTCGTATGCATCGTTGTGAGTACCAAATGACCTGTCAGAGATGCTCTTATAGCCGTTTCTGCCGTCTCTTTATCACGTATTTCCCCAACCATTATAATATCCGGATCATGCCGGAGGATTGCTTTCAAACCGGCAGAATAGGTAATTCCTGCCCGTTCATTGACCTGGACCTGCAGCACTGTGTCACTCGGTTTTTCAATTGGATCTTCAAGCGTAATGACATTACGGTTCACCAAATCCGAGGTTTCAGAAAGCATGGAATATAATGTTGTCGTTTTACCGCTCCCTGTTGGACCAGTAAATATAATTAAGCCATGTGCGTGTTTTAAAAGGGAAATCAGTTTTTTTGTTGTGGATGGGAATAATGAAATTTGGTATGAAGGAGTTTGGTTTTGTTCGGGAAGGAGACGAATGACCATACTTTCACTCTGGTAGGCTGGAAGCGTGGAAATCCTTAAGCCTATCTTCATTTCTTGATACTGATAGGTAAAAGCACCGCTTTGAGGCCGTCTTTTTTCACCAATATCCATTGAAGCTGTGAATTTGAAGTGGGAGATGAGCCGCTCACAATCAGCTTGTTCAAGAGTGTACCGGGGAAGCAGCTGATTGCCGAGCCTGAATTTAATCAGTGTGTCTTTCTCGCGAGGGACAATATGAATGTCCGACGCGCCACTTCTTAAAGCATCTTTCAGGACATTATCCGCTAGCTGTTCAATTGATTTAACAATAAGGATGCACCACCTTTTTCGGTTATAGAAAGAGATTTCGCCACAATCCCTTTGTCTCCTTCAAGAAATTCGAATTAAATGTGTATAAAAGGTGACAATTCAATTCATAATAACTTCCGTAACGTCAGCAAGTCATATTATTGGGCTATAGCCAAGCGGTAAGGCAACGGACTTTGACTCCGTCATGCGTTGGTTCGAATCCAGCTAGCCCAGTCCACCAAAAACGGAAGCGCCGCGCTTCCGTTTTTTCATTTTTTTGCTATTTTTTTCAAGGCATCTGGTTAAATCCAACAATCAGCTTTTTCCCATCAGTCAAAATTGGCCGTCTTAGCAGCTTTGGTTCCTGAATGACGAGTTTGATTACTTCTGAAAGCGGCAGGTCTTCCATATCCACACCAAGATTTTTATAAGTTTCTCCTCTTGTTGCTAGCAGTTCATCAAAGCCTTCAGTCGTCAGGGATAAAATCTGAAGCAATTCATTTTTTGATGGAGTATCTCTGAACATATGACGTTCATTGAATTTCACGCTGTTAGAAATCAGCCACTTTTTTGTTTTACGGCATGAAGTACAGCTTGGATATGAATAAAACGTCAGCTCTTCCATTAAGTTAACCTCCTGGCGATCAAAATTATCTCATATACGTATTGTATAACTTTTGTATAACATTTGTATACTATTTTGTCATCATTTCGCCATTTAGTTGTGAACATTTTCTAAACATATAGTGTAAACAGTGTAAACCTTATTTTCCTCTGTATTATAATGAAGGCAAATTAGTGGTCTGAGGTGAACTAAGGTGGAGCAAACATTAAAAATAACAAGTGTTTTGTCTGATCCAACGCGTTATTATATTTATCAATACATTACAAAAAGGCATAAAGATGTAACTGTACAGGAAATTGCCGACAATTTTGATATCCATCCAAATGTGGCAAGGCTGCATTTATCGAAACTTGAAGATGTGAACATGCTGATTTCAGAAACAAAAAAGACTGGCAAAGGGGGACGTCCTAGCAGACTGTACCGACTGTCCGATGAAGTGATCCAGCTTCACTTCCCATTCCGTGATTACCAGCTATTGTCCAAAATCGCGATGACAACAATGATGTCTCTTGGAGAAGCAGGAAAGAAAGCTTTGTACATGACAGGAAAACGTTTCGGGGAAGAACTGATTGAACAAGAAATATCCCGGCACTCACATATGTCAGCTGAAATGACGTTCGAGCATAAACTGAATTCAATCAAGAATGCTGCGACTCTTGCAGGTTTTTATCCTGAATTCGAATCTAATAGCGAAAAGACCAAGATTTATTTCCAAATCTTCAACTGTCCTTTTAAGGAAGTGGCAATGGAGCACACAGAAACAGTGTGCAATATGCATTATGAATTCTTGCGAGGCATGTTCGAATCATTGTTTGGTGAGATCGAACTGATCGAAAAAGAGAATATGTTCACAGGCTGTGACTCTTGTTCATATCAAGCAGTTATTGCACAATAATCAATCCTTGTTTACTTTTTACTCCACTTTACTTTATAATATGATAGTGATGGACTTGTAGGGTAAAGGAGGGATATCTTTGGATCGTATGTACAGAGTTTTAGGATTCTGGACGGGAATCTTTGCTGTCATGTTTTTCTTAGGTGACATGTATACAACGTCCTTGATTTTCTTTGGTCAAACTGGATTTTTCTTGCTTTTAAGTTACTTGAAACTGTCTGAGCGTATGTACATTTACGTCTTCGGCGCATACTTAACGATTTTCTTTGCTGGATTTACTTACTGGTCAACATTTATGATGCCATTAGGTGGAACTGGACATTGATCAATTGTTAGGCTCAAATAAAAGCGATGTTCATACATCGCTTTTTTTATTTTCCACGCTTATATTAAAATAATTTTCCAGCCGTGTGATCCAAACCCTTAGCCTGAATCACGACATCAAAGGACTGGCTGATCCCGCCTGGCAAAATCAGACTCCGGATCGCTCGATTCCGCTTGCTTGCTTCAGAAAACGGATTGGGGTCATTGTGTTCCGCAAGCTCTTCCAATATCCCTGCAGCCATAAGGAATTCATCCTGTCTCATTTTTTGCACAAAGTTCAGGCTGTATTTCTCACCAATTAATTTAAGTGCATCAAAATGCACATGACTGGTAATATCCATCTCTCCCGGATGCTGCAATACGTCATGATGCATCTGGTGCTGGTAATATCCCCTTAAGCTTCCCCGCCTCCTTGATGGGTGCATCCATTCTTTTTTCGTGTATCCGTAATCTACAGTCACCATGAGGCCTTTCGTTAAGTTAGCTGAGATAGATTTAATGAACGGTTCAAAGGCAAGCGGAATCTCAATTCTTTGCCCTTCTGCCAGTTCAAGTTCTTGGTCAGTAAAAAAAGCGGTAATTCGATCATCCGTTACCGGAACAATGATTTCTTTTAATTGTCCATTGTCATGGCCTACGAAAGCTTCTCTCACAATACCCTCGCTTTTTTCGACGACATGGACAGGAAAAGCATCAAATAATTCATTTGAAAAAATCAGCCCTTGTTTCATGCCTGTATCTGCAAAAGTACTAGCGTAAAGTATCTTCACATTTTCTAGACCGTTAAACTCCGCTTCCTGAAGCTTTCGATGATAAGGGCTCGCTTCAACGATACAGTAGGTGAGCTTCTCATCATTCAAGTCATTCCAACCCTGAATAAATGCGCGTGCAAAGCGGCCATTTCCAGCTCCTATTTCACAAAAAGATGGCGGCAGGCCAAGGTTTCTTGAATGTTTTGCAAACCATTTCCCTATCAATTTGCCAAATACATCGGACACATTGCTTGAAGTATAAAAGTCCCCTTCTTTCCCTATTTTTTGGCGTTCCTTTATGTAATAACCTTCCTCCGGGTGATAGAGTGCAAGTTCCATATACTCAGCATATGAGATCATTTTTTCCGGGGAGGCGTCAATAATCTGTCTAATAATTTCTTTCATAATGACTCCTTGAAAAAAGTTTTCACTATTGACATAGTGTTTTCGATATTATATTGTTTTAGTAGTAGCTTAACTATATCCCCTCCCATGATATGAATAGAACATCCCCCAGGAAAGCTTCTCTTTGAGAAGGGCTTTCCTAGTTTCCCTTATTCATTATGCTTCTTTAAAATCCGTTTAAAAAAGGATTTGAATCCATCTCTAAACCAATGGAGTTGTCGGTCCGTGTCCAGGAAGCACCTCTGTTTGTTCTGGCAATGACATGAGCTTTTCATCTATGCTTCTGATTAGTTGATTATGGTTGCCACCCGGCAAATCCGTCCTTCCGATGCCCCCATTAAATAGTGCATCTCCTGCCAGGACAAATTCCGCGTCTGAAAAATAAATCGAAATACTTCCTGGAGAATGTCCAGGGGTTTCAAACACTTCGAATTTAAAACTGCCAATTGACATGACACCTTCATCGTTGATCAAGTGGTCAGCAGCACGCACTTTGATTGGTTCGTTAAGCATAAAATGCTTTGAACCATTCAAAGCAGGATCTGATAGCCAATCCTTTTCTTTTTCATGAATATATACCTTGATCCCGTACTTATCCCTTATTCTATCCACTGCCCCGATATGATCGAAATGAGCATGTGTTAGCACAATTGCTTCAGGCTTCAATTCCAGCTGTTCAATCACTGTAGACAGCTTTTTCGGATTATCGCCAGGATCCACAATCAGGCATGAATTGTTTTCATTGTATACGATATAGCAATTTGTTTGTAAAAGACCTAGGGGAATCTGTTTCCATTTCATTAAAATAGCCTCCAGCTTCTAGTGGTATTATTAATACAATTATTTTACACTATTGTCAGGCAAGTTTTAAGGATTACGGTAGAAAAGCTCATGTCTCCTGATGAGTTTTCAAATCATAATTATTTAGTTTTGTACATTCCAGCACAAAGGAGGCTGCAAAATGCAATTTTTCATAGGAATTGAGGCTAGGCCTTTACTTTCGGAACTGCCTGACTTTGAACGGTTTCTTCAATCAGCTTCACCACCGTTTCTTGTTCATGAAAATATTTATATTTATAACGATCAGCAATTAGCAGATGCAGCTTCAGGTTTGCTTTCGGAAGCGGATCTTCATGAAGAAACGCATCAATTGATAAAAACAGAAGGAACAAAGGGAGAAAATTTTTACGACTATGGATTTCATGCTGGTATCGATACTTATTTATACGCTAATGAATTGTCAGCTTTCAGATTTACAGGTGGCAGCAAAATCCAGACTGAAATGGCTCTCTTACAGCTTGAAGAACATCTTGTTTTTACGACAAGGGAAGGGATTTATTTCACAATAAAACATTATAATGACCTGGTATTGGGTATAGTAAAGGCATATCAAGTGAAAGTTGAGTTTTTAGACCTCGACAAATGATGTAAAAAAATATAAAATATAAAACGAGTGTATGCTTGTCATTACATAACAGGCTGCCGCCTAAATTCCATTCAAACTTATTCAACAAACAGGCTTTATGTCTGCCTAATTTATGAAGGGGGCTTTTTTCATGGGTTTTGCTATTATTTGCGCTTTAATTACACTGCTTGCCGGCTATGCAACATTTTCGGCACTTAAAAACAAAAACATTCTTGGAATCGTATTTGGTGGAGGAACATTCTTGGTTATTGGCTGGTTTACAGTCATGACGCTCCTTACCTCTGGATTCCCAACACCGCATTAATTCGATACAAAGAAAAAGACCACCCTTTACAGGTGGTCTTTTTTCATTTCTATTTTG
>NZ_BAUW01000018.1 GCF_000517385.1 Mesobacillus boroniphilus JCM 21738
CTTCAGACAAAACTGCACGCTTGTGACGTTGTTTTGGCCGAACATGGCATGACTTCAGACAAAATCTCATGCCTAAGACGTGGTTTTGGCCGAACATGGCATGACTTCAGACAAAATCTCATGCCTAAGACGTGGTTTTGGCCGAACATGGCATCACTTCAGACAAAACTGCACGCTTGTGACGTGATTTTGGCCGAACATGGCATCACTTCAGACAAAACTGCACGCTTGTGACGTTGTTTTGTCTGAACCTGCTCCGCTTCAGACAAAACAAGCCGCAAGATTTTCCCAAATCTGCGGTAGTCTTTTTGAATAGGCATCGATGGTTCTTTTCTCAAAATCTGCGATAGTTTTTTTCGTTGGTTCTTATTAGTTATGAATCTGTGATTCTATTGGTTCCTGCTTGCTGGCAGCTATCAGATCTCTTTCTCGAAGAAGTGATTCCATATACATATAGACGATTTGCTTGGTTTTATCATCCGCTTTTATGACATCAAGGTGCTGAATGCATTTCCGTATTGTCGGATGAATCGGCTGCTGAGAATGAAATTCCATACCGACCACTCCTATTCATAATTTTAAAAAGCTTTACAACAAGGTTCGTCAGTTTTTGAGGAATTGTGAGGGTATATGGAAATTTTTAGGTCGGTTAGTTCTATTTTAAAAATGGGTATTGAATAGTATGACGTACTAATCTTGGAGGTTGATCTATATGGCTGGAATTAAAAAAGTGGTGCTTGCTTACGATGATTCAGCAGGCAGCAAGAAAGCCTTGCAGTTGGCAAAGGAGATCACTAGAGATAAAGAAGGCGTAAAATTATATGTTGGGCATGTATATGAGGAAAAAGTCAAAAGCGAATTGGTTGAATCCACTGAGCGCCCTATTGAGCATCTGCCAATTAACAACTTTCCGGCGGATGTAGTCCAGGTGCCTCCACTGGCTATGGAACAAGGTGCACTTGATAAATCAGAGCACTCAATCATTACCCACAGCTCTGAACAAGCTTTTAACAACGCTAAGGCCGAGCTTGATGCTCTTAATTTGGAAACTGAATACTACACCCTGGATGGAAGTCCCTCCGAGAGTATTCTGGAATTTTCCAAGGATGTAGATGCTGATTTAATCATCATAGGCCAATCAGGAAATGAAGGTCTCAAGCGTAAAATTCTTGGTGGCGTTAGCCAAAAGGTAGCTAATAACGCTCATTGCCATGTTCTTATAGCAAAATAAAAGCGAAAACAGCCGGGTGCAATGGAAACCCGGCTGTAATTATTTGTTTTTGCTGCCCACGCAATCTCTAACTCTTCATCGCTTCAGCTGCAATTTCCTCTAACCGCTCTTTTGTTTCGGTCTCCTCAAAACTGCTGAATATCCGAAAGTCATCTTGATCAAGAATCCTGTAATGCTGGCTTAGGATATTTTGCTGCATAACAAATCCGCCAATCCTGCTACTTCCCTCCACCAGACTTTGCCGCCCAATGTTTTCTCTTTTCGATAATCTGTCCCTTCATGTGCGACGGTTTCAAGGACCTCAAGTGGTTCATTTCCGAACAAAAACTGGATTGTTTCGGTTTCCCTGAATAGGGCACAAATGGCTACGACTGTCGACCACCCGGCTTGAACTCTGCGTTTTTCAATCTGTACAAGCGTCTTTTTGGAGACTCCAATGATATCAGCCATTTTATCCTGTGTATAACCAACTTCTGCCCTCAGCACCCTTACTTTTTCCGATACCCTGCTAATTATTTCATCCCTCGTCATCCGCTTCATTCCTTTAAGTTCTTTTAGTGTAATTTTACACTTAATTAATCTGAATTCAAAATACTTTTTACATTTATTTTTTAATTACTTGGCTCTGTTAAATTCGGCAGTTGATTTTCTCTCCAGGCGCTTCGCTTTTCATTACATCAAAATTCCTTTTATATCAGCAACTGTACACATCCATTTGAAAAAGAAATGCAATGATCTGCATTCCTTTTGTTTATTTTATCTGTTCTTCCTGGCTGACGCTGCAGTTGCTTGAACAAGAGCTTTGGATGGAACAAGCAGCGCATTTCCCTTCTTTCGATTTTTTGATGAATCGGTAGAAGGCCCAGCCGGCGTATCCGAATATGGCTCCGCCGATTAAGATATTTGCGATCATGAATCCTTCCTCCTTCCCTGCTCAGCTAAATCCTAACAGCATACCACCTTGATAAATAGCCAGAGACAATAGATATGCGATAATCAGGGCATAAGTAATTGAAAAAGCGGTCCAGCGTTTGGAAGCAGTTTCCTTATAAATGGTTGCTACAGTTGCAAGGCAAGGAACGTATAACAGGATAAATGCCATGAAGCTGTATGCAGCCAATGGTGTGTAATGAGCAGCAAGCAAACCTTGCAAGCTCGCTTCATCCGGGACAAAGTAAATGATGTTCATCGTTGAAATAATAGCTTCTTTTGCCAGGAAACCGGTGAAAAGTGATGCACTGGCCTGCCATGTTCCAAAGCCTATATGGGCAAATAACGGTGCGAAAATCCCCCCTAGAACCGCTAAATAACTGTCATCCATTCTTACATTCACGCCTTCTGGGCCGGCGTAAGCAAGCAGCCAGATCAGGACGGATCCGGCAAAAATGAAGGTTCCCGCCTTCTTTACGAATCCCTTTCCCTTATCCCATGTGCTTCTCCATAGCTCTTGCCTGCGGCAGCCTGTATGGCGGAAGCTCAATGACGAATACTGAAGTTTCACCTTTCAAAAGAGTCTTCGAGAATAACTTGGCCATGATAAGTGCAATCACTACTCCTAATACATACAAACTCAAAACCACAGCTGCCTTCTGTTCAACAAAAAACGCTCCGACAAACAAGGCGTAAACAGGCAATCGGGCTGAACATGACATTAGTGGCGTCAACAGGATGGTCATAAGACGTTCCTTTGGCGTCTCAATGGTCCTTGCTGCCATAATGCCTGGTACGTTACAGCCGAATCCAATCATCATCGGGATGAACGCCTTTCCATTCAAGCCGACAGATTCCATTAAGCGGTCCATAACCAGCGCGACACGGGCCATATAACCCGAATCCTCAAGCAAGGAAATGAAAAAGAACAAAATGAAGATCTGCGGCACGAAGACGAGGACTCCCCCTACTCCCGCAACAATCCCATCAAGAACCAGATCTTTGATGAATGATGAAGCACCTGCTGCAGCCAATGCTGCTGTGATCCCTGATGTTAATGGTCCGGATAAAAATGAATCCAATGCTTCTGACAGCGGGAAGCCAAGCCAGTCAAAGGTAAGCATGAACATGATATACATAAGGACTAGAAAAATCGGGATTCCGAGAAACTTATTTGTCACGATCATGTCAACCTTTTCAGTCAACGGTACCTTTTTATTATCCAGACTTGTAGTAGCGGCAGATAATATTTTATCAATCGCCTCTCTTCGTTTCCGGTGGATCACCTGATCAAGTGATTGTATGCTGCCTGCATTATGTTGTTGAGATAAAGCAACAGAGTTGACCAATGCTTCTAACTCATCCATAGGCAGGATTGTCGCCAGATAGCTATTTACATAAGGATTGCCTTCGAACAGCTGAAGAGCAAGCCAGCGAACGGGGTGTCGTGTCTTTCCAGCAAGCTTGTTCTCAAGCTCCAGGATTCCAGCTTCAATCGCTTTTCCATAATAAACGAGATTGTTCTTCCCTGTGCCGACAGCTCCAGCAGTCACCAGCTCTGCAAGTTCATTACACCCTTTGCCTGTTCTTGCAACGACAGGAGCTACAGTAACCCCAAGTGATTCAGACAGTTTATGAATATCAATTTGAATCCCCCTGTTTTTTGCCACATCCAGCATGTTTAAGCCAATAATGACAGGTGCTCCGTATTCCAATAGCTGCAAAGTAAGGTGTAGATTGCGCCTTAGCTGAGAAGCATCAAGGATATTCAGAAGCTTTTCAAATGGTTCATTCAAGAAGAAATTTGTAACGACACCCTCATCTTTAGAAAGGGGATTGAGAGTATAAACTCCAGGAAGGTCAATAAGCTGATCCTTTCCATTTTTAAAAAGGCCAACTTTCTTTTCGACCGTCACACCGCTCCAGTTGCCTACATATTCATATGAACCTGTTAAGTTATTAAACAATGAAGTTTTTCCAGTGTTGGGATTGCCGATGAGCGCAACATTCATCATACCCGCTCCACTTCGATCCTTAAGGCTTCCTTGCGGCGAATGCCAATGCACTGCCCGCAGGATTCAACCATGACTGGGCCACCAAAAGGCATGATGCATTTTACGCAAACTTCTGAGCCTTCCGCGATCCCTAAATCTAGCAATCTTCTTCTGACAAATTTATCTGCACTAGCAATATTCATGATCCGGCCTTTTTCACCAGTCTTTAATTTTCCCAGCATAGCCATCACCTTTTTCAAGTTTGTTAGTTTTTATGAGTAACTATATTAATTTCCACTAACATTAAATATGTTTACAACTGTTTTTCTAAATGAGAATGATTATCTTTATTTAACCAGTTTAGCTTGACTTCCACTGTGACTTATAACACTATAACTCAGCTGCAAACGTGTATTTTATGCAAACTCCATATAATTGACAATATTTTCAACTGGAATCACTTCATTTTTATTATATACCTACAAAGGTATATATTTTACATAAAAACAGGAGAGCTGATTCAGCTCTCCTTGGTATCATATTTTATTGCTTACTTGTGATGATTGGACCATTCTTGACGGTGCATAGCTAAAGACAAGAATGACGATAATTGCACTTAAAATCATGCTTGGGAGCATGTAAGTGCCGTTATATAGAAAAGAATATAGTGCAACAGGCTGACCTGGAGGCGCATAGCTTCCGAAGAATACCCATCCTGAAATAAAATGGGTAATAAACCGCAGTGCGCTTCCGATAAAAGTTCCGACAATGACAAAGACAATCCACTTTTTCCTGTTGCCTTTCTGCATGCTTTCTTTTACCTGAGCTGCAAATAATCCGGCCGTTCCCAGCAATGCAAACGCTACAAGATAATCAAGAATCCCTTGTACCGGATGGTAGATTTGCGACATTCCGAGGATGGATTGCAGTAGTCCAAACAGGAAGCCTGTAAGGATTCCGCCCTTTACTCCCCAGCGAAATGCCATCAGGAATACAGGTACCATCGCGATCGATACTGAACCGCCCTGTGGCCAGATTCTTGAAAATAAAAACCCTGAAAATAAATCAAGCAAATAAGCCAGTGCGGAAAATACGGCAATTTCCACTAAAAAGAGAGTTTGTTTTTGTTTCATGTTTTGTTCCTCCTTCTTTTCAGAATGAGGTCCGTTTCTAACACGCCTTTTCTGCTTCAGAAACAAAAAAGCAATCGCGGGGATCGATATAGGATTCCCAAGATTGCTTTCCTATCGCATCCACATTCCTTCGCTAGCATTAACTAACAGGTTCAAAGGGTAAGAACTCGGCCGCTCACTCTCAGCTGCTTTACGCAGCTCCCCTTGTGGTTATTATTTAGTTTCTACACTATGAATATACTACGTCTGCCATTCAATAACAAGTATAACCTTTCTGCAAACTCTGGACTATTCAATAAATGTCGATGACTCAATTGACAAAACTTTTTCATTGTTGATAAAAAAACCGGTCATTTGTCACGATTTTAGCTATTCGACGCATTTCAGCGGATGTTCTCAATATTCGACAAAGGGATTTCATGATTTTCCTCGAATCTTTAATACCGAAATGAAAAACTGGGGGACTTAATGAAATGCTGCCAATTACGGATAACCGATTGCTTAGATTCCTGACTAGTGAAAAGGAAAAACTCATTGCCGACTGGACGGATAATATAATTGTTTCAGAAGATGATCCATATAAAGAGAAAATAAGCAAGAATGCAGAGAGAATGTATGTAATCATTCTTTCGGTATTTTCAAAGACAAGTGAAGAATTAGAAGAACACATCCAAAAGCTTGCTTTTATGGTCGGAGAAGAACGAGTTCGCGCGGACATTAACATTGGAGATTTTGTCTATAATGTCAATTCCGGGCGATCAGTTCTTTACAAGCACCTTCACAAAATGAATATGGAATGGGAGGAAATGCAGGAGGCGATTAATCGGATCAATTATTGCTTTGATACCTTCTTGTATTACGCTGTATCCTATTACAATGAACAGAAAAACAAGATTATCGAAGAAAAGAACCAGTTCATCGATTCAACACATAAGGACCGACTGACATTGCTTGGCCAAATGACATCTAGCTTCATCCATGAATTCCGAAATCCCTTAACCTCCATTCAAGGATTCATCCAGCTTTTAAGATCCGAAAATGAAGATATGAAGTATCTCGACATCATTTCAAGCGAACTGGAACAATTGAATTTCCGCATTTCACAATTTCTGCTTTTATCCAAGAAAGAACTTATTGGAAAAGAAAAGAAACTCTTCTCATTGAACAGGATGATTGATGAAGTTTTAAATTTCCTCTATCCCAGCATTCTCGACACGAATGTACGGATCGTCATGGAAGTAGCGGATGATATGGAATTGTACGGCTATGCGGATGAAATCAGGCAGGTCCTCATCAATATCATCTTTAATGCCATTGATGTATTGAGCCAATTTCGTGATGATCCACAGATCGAAATAAAAGGATTTTTCGTGAATGACACCCATATCAAAATTGAGATTTCGAATAATGGGCCAATCATTCCTGACAATTTGTTAAAAACCATTTTCGAACCATTTGTCACTACCAAAACACTAGGAACCGGACTTGGTTTATTCGTCTGCCGGGAAATCATCGAAAAGCATAAAGGAATTCTCGCCTGTTCGTCAGAACCGGATAAGACTTCCTTCATCATGCTGCTGCCTTTGACAAGGATAGAAAACTAATAATATTAAAACTGGACTAGAGCAGACACTGTTTATCACAAATAGACCCCGCCTTGAAAGGCAGGGTCTATTCTTTATTCAGAGTATTCTAGTGAACGGTTTTCCTCAACATTTTCCACCTTGCTTTTCTCCGGTCGTAATGCATGCTTCTTCTCAGATTCAGTGACAATGACCGCGCATGCTGCATCGCCTGTGATATTGACAGCGGTGCGAGCCATATCCAGCAGACGGTCGATTCCGAGTATCAGGCCAATCCCTTCAACAGGCAGACCTACAGATTGGAGTACCATCGCCAGCATGATCAAACCAACTCCTGGAACACCTGCAGTCCCAATACTGGCTAGCACGGCAGTCAGGACAACTGTCAGAAGCTCGGCCATGGTGAGGTCGGCACCGTACACCTGTGCAATGAAGACAGTAGCTACCCCCTGCATGATTGCCGTACCGTCCATATTAATTGTCGCGCCCAACGGCTGGACAAAGCTGCTGACAGTTTCAGGTACACGAAGGTTCTTCTGGGCTGTTTCCATTGAAACAGGAAGTGTTGCATTACTGCTCGATGTACTGAAGGCTACCCCCATTGCCGGGGAGAATTGCTTAAAGAACCAGAATGGGTTTTTCTTACCTATGAAATATACACTTGACCCATAGGTAATGAGCGCATGGACGACGAGAGCCAGAACAACGACAATCATGTATACTCCCATCGCTTTGATGGCGTCGATTCCCTGGCTTCCGATAGCCGTTGCGATCAAACCAAAAGTTCCGTATGGAGCAAACTTCATGACAAGGCCTACCAGATACATCATGATTTCATTACCTTGTTCAATCAGATTCAAAATCCCTGTAGTTTTGTTACCAAGTGCTGTTAAAGCAATCCCGATGAATAGCGCAAACACGATAACTTGCAGCATATTGCCAGTTGTCAGTGCTTCAAACGGGTTCGCCGGAATAAGATTTAAAAAGGTTTCGCTTACTGGCGGAGCTTCTTCAGCTTTAAATTCTGCTCCACTCGTATCAAACTGACCCATTAAGCCTGGCTTGATCAAATATGCCAGCGCAAGACCAATCGAAATAGCTATAGCTGTTGTCGTTAAAAAGAAGCTTACCGTCTTAAAACCAATCCTGCCGAGTTTCTTAGGGTCCCCTAATCCTGCAGTTCCGAGAATAATCGAAAACAGGACAATTGGTACGACGAGCATACTGATTAAATTGATGAATATCTTACCTAGAGGGGTAAATAAGAATTTATCTAAAATAGTGAACAATTCGGGTGAAAAAATGTTGAGAATCAGCGGTCATTGCGCCAAGGCCAAGGCCAATCAAAATCTTAGTCGTTAATTTCATAATCTTCCTCCCAAAAAAAAGTATAAAAAACAATGTAAAGCTTTATTCCCTCTTTTGGGCGAATAAAACCACAGAGAGCCGATTGGTCAAAACTACCAGCAGCATGAAGTTTAAGGAGGTTTCTATGTTAACTTTAAAAGTTGACTCTGAACTTGAACTCAGAATTTTTGAGCCGCGTGAAGCCGGGGAGTTGTTCTGGCTTTTGGATTCCAATCGCCGCTATTTGCGGGAATGGCTGCCATGGATTGATGGTATTCAATCTCCGGGACAATTTTACTCGGTAATTCAAATGTGGCAGAAAAACTTCCAGGAAGGGAGCAGCAGTCATTTTGGAATCCGATACAGGGGAGCCCTTGCAGGCAGCATCAGCTCCATGCTATTGACTGGAATAACTCTCAGGCAAGCATCGGCTACTACCTGTCAGAAAAACTGCAAGGCAGGGGGATTACAATCAGAACGGCGAAAGCAGTAATAAACCATGCTTTTTATGAGTTAGGACTTAACCGCATTGAAATCCGCTGCGGCAAGGACAACCATAAAAGCAAGGCTATTCCTAAGAAGCTTGGGTTTTACGAGGAGGGAATCCTGCGTGATGGGGAATTTCTAAATGGAAACTTTCATGATTTGATAGTATATGGGCTTCTTTCAAGAGAATGGCAAAGAAGACCTACGCTTATTCCTTAGTCACCTGGCCACACTAATCAATGTATTGGCAGCTTGATGGTGAAGGTCGTCCCTTTTGAACTTGATTCCACATTTATTTTGCCATCATGTTCCTCAATGATTTTATAGCAAATCATCAAACCCAATCCATTGCCATTCGCCTTTGTCGTAAAAAATGGCTTGCCGATCTTGTCCAAATTCTCCGAAGGAATCCCTGTACCAGTGTCAGCAATTGCAATGGTCAGCTCGTCATCTGATTTAGAGATCGAAACCGTTATTTCACCTGGCAATTCCATCGCATCAATCGCATTCATCAGCATATTGATCAACACCTGCTTGATCTTATTTCCATCGCAAAGAAACATTCCGTCTCCCAATGTGGATTGCTTGGTAATTTCGACGCACTTCTTTGCTGCCTCAGCCATCAGCAGTGTAATTGCATGATCAACCAAATCATTCATATCAAATGACTTAAAGTCTGATATCTGTGGCTTAGCCATAAGCATCAGCTCTTTTGATACCGCCTCCATCCGCTTTATTTCCTCTTCCATGATCGCTAAATAGTTGTGATTCAATTCTTCTCCGGCCTTCATAAGCTGGATAAATCCTTTCAGGCTCGTCAAAGGGTTCTTGATCTCGTGCGCAATACCTGCAGCAAGCTGCCCAACAACATTCAGCTTCTCATACTCAAGGATAAAATGCTCTGCTTTGATTTTTGCAGAAATATCACTTGTAACCGAAAACAGTTCAAATGGTTCATTCGTTTCCGGATGCAGCACAACTGAGATTTGTGAGCTCACCCAGATATACACTCCGTCTTTCCGCTTAATACGATAGGTAAGAATCGACACTTCCTCCCCATCAGGCATGGCAGTACTCAAAATCCTATTATAATCTTCGGCATGTACAAATAAAGTGTACAGTTTTCCGATTAATTCAGCTGGCTCATATCCGAGCATAACCTGAACAGATGGCGAAACATATTTAATTAGACCATCAGGAGTTCTTTTACATATAAAATCCCTGGATGGTTCTACCCAAATTTTATCATTCATCTTTTCGACTTTTTGCAGCTTTCTTTCCAAACTGGATAATAGAATACTCATAGACAGCCTCCCTTTCGTAAAATTTTACTGAATATTTAAATTAATTTCAAACTCTAACTGCCAAATAAACCACAAAAAGGGGTTTATTTACATTGGGAAATTTTTTCTGCAGCACAGGAAAAGCACTAATTTGTTAAAATCTGAATTTTCCAATATAATTAAACATAAACTTCATACTTTAAGTGTCCGTTTCATACATTGATATCAAACCGTATTAATGTTCCCCTCAAATTTTCTCTATATGGTATAATAAAATTCTAATGATAAAGCTGAGGTGGTATGATGGGGCAATCTATCGTATCGAGAATTTAACAGCTGCAAACGCGGAAGAAACAGCATAACAGGATGTTGGCCCTGGCTGGACCAGCCGTCGGAACGGGCCGTTATAATTTCTTGATGAATTTAATCATTTAAATTGCAGCCTGCAAATCCAGGCTTAATTTTGAGTTTACTGGGAGGTGACTCCTTACCCGCATAACCGCGGGCTAAGGGAACTTATTTGGACATATTTAACTTGGTTTGGATAGCCATTTTAATTGCTTTAACGGCATTTTTCGTCGTTTCAGAATTTGCGATTGTTAAAGTGAGGAGTTCCAGAATCGATCAATTAATAGAGGAAGGCAGCAAAAAAGCTGTGCTCGCAAAAAGAGTCATTTCCAATCTGGATGAGTACCTTTCTGCTTGCCAGCTTGGAATTACGGTAACTGCACTAGGCATTGGCTGGCTTGGAAAGCCTGCAATTGCTGATTTGCTAAAACCGTTATTCACCAGCCTGGATATTCCGGAATCCTTCGGACATGTCTTTTCAGTGGTGATTGCGTTCACGACCATCACATTCCTGCATGTAGTAGTCGGGGAATTGGCCCCTAAGACATTAGCGATTCAAAAAGCGGAATGGGTGTCGCTGAATACAGCTGGTCCGCTGATTCTTTTTTACAAGATCATGTATCCATTCATCTGGCTGTTGAACGGATCTGCCGTCTTGCTGTTGGTCTTGTTGGCCTTAAGCCTGCCTCTGAACAGGATTTGGCCCATTCTGAGGAAGAACTTCGCATTATTCTGTCTGAGAGCTTTAAAAGTGGTGAAATCAACCAGTCAGAGTTTAAGTATGTAAATAAAATATTCGAATTTGACAACCGGATTGCGAAGGAAATCATGGTGCCCCGTACCGAAATCATTTCTTTGTCTATCGAGGATACTCTGGAGAACTTCCTCCATATTGTGAAGGAAGAGAAATTCACCCGATACCCTGTCATTGATGGAGACAAGGACCATATTGTCGGACTCGTCAATATCAAGGAGGTCATGACGGATTTGATCCATGACCAGCGTCGCGGCAAAAAAGTGATAGATTCATATATTCGTCCAATCATCCGGGTCATCGACAGCATCCCAATCCATGACTTGCTGGTAAAAATGCAAAAGGAACGCATACACATGGCAATCTTGATGGATGAATATGGCGGAACTTCCGGGCTTGTGACAGTAGAAGACATCCTTGAAGAAATTGTAGGCGAAATTCGCGATGAGTTCGATATGGATGAAGTTCCGATGATACGCAAAATCAAAGAAAGCCATTATATCATCGATGCCAAGCTTCTTGTCAGTGAAGTAAATGAACTTCTGGCAATTGATATCAACGATGAAGATGTCGATACAATTGGCGGTTGGATGCTTACCGAAAATTATGAAGTCAAGCAAGGAGACGTCGTCAACTTCGGATCTTACCTTTTCAAAATTACCGAAATGGAAGAGCACCACATCAAATATATCGAAGTAATGAAACAACCTGAAATCGAAAAGACAGCAGATAATTTTTTTATGAACAAGACTGAAGTAGTATCATAGAAAACACGCAACAAAAACAGGCAGATGTTTACTCTGCCTGTTTTTTGCATTTACAACTTCCAATTTTGGACGTCATCTGCTTCAATGATGCCCATTACTACATCATCAACGTCTGGGTCTGTCAGTACCTTATCCCTGACTCTGAACTTAATATCATCAGCGTCAGCGAGTGTCAATCCTTTGCGTAGTTCCAGATAGCTTTCGACATGGTACTGCCTGCCTTCCTGGACAATCCTTAATGTATTGATATCAATCACATCTGGATCAGACAGGATAAGTGTTGCAATCCTGTTTTCAACTACCTTTGGAGCCGCGACCCCAATCAATCCAACCGTGTTCTCATAACCAATCTTCAAGGCAATGCCTATTAGCAGGATACCAATCAGCAATGTTCCAATACCATCAAGCAAATAAAATCCTGTTACATGTGCCATTACAATAGAAACCATTGCTAATAGCGCACCAAATGTCGCAATCAAATCTTCATAGAAAACGAGTCTTGTAGGGGGTGCTGCCAGACTGACATTCTTAAACGCATTTCCAATAATTCCAAACCCCTTTGCTTCACTTCTCGTTTCGTGAGCAATTTCCTTCATTGCTTTAATCAAAATTCCTCCATCAACAAGAACGGCGATTATCATGATGATAACATTCAACCACATGTTACTAGATGCTTTAGGATGCTGGATCAGCTCCCATCCTTTAATGACTGTTTCATATGCCATTATCGAAATGATAATGACCGCAACCAGCACAAACAAGTTTACGACCCTGCCGAACCCGGTCGGAAACCGCTTTGTCGCTTCTTTTTCCGAAATAGCACTGCCGATAAAAACAAAAAATTGGTTCAATGCATCCGCAACCGAATGAAGCGTTGTCGCGAGCATCGTACCGCTTCCGCTAATAGCAGCAGCGACACCCTTGATTATTGCAAGGAATGTGTTCCCAATGGCAGCAATCCCGGAGGATTTATTTCCTCTTTTAAAAAATTCAATCATAGACGACATTTCTCCACCCGCTTTACTATTTTCTTTAATCTGTATATGTGCTTTCATTTTTCACATTTTGGTCTACTCTAAACATCTATTTGGATAAGCTGGAGTTTTAAAATATGGGAAATGCTAAAGAACCCATCAGGAATACGTCCTGATGGGTTTTTTCTAAAATTCATGTCCTGCTTTTTGAGGCTTCTCCAACTCTTTTATTGTAGGCATTCCATTTCTGTTTTACGTTGATCAAGATATCCTCAACCAACAGCTCGATTCCGATTGCAGTCAGCGAGAAGACATTAGCATAATGCTTCTTCACTTCCCATTTCAATTCATGCTTCCCACAAATACTGTATTTGTTCACTTCTTCCATTTCCTTACTGAGCAGAGCCAGTTGCTGGTTTTTTTCCTGTTCAGGAAAAGCAACGATTTCATCGATTTTTTCTATATATTCAAGTGACCTGGTGATTTTCTCATTCACCTCATCATGTGTCTTCTTGTCCACAAGATCATACTTCAGTTTAAAAGTATTCAGGTTCCTGGCAGATTCATAGGTTGATTTAACGATTTCATCCCTGGTCATATAATCTGTTTCAAAGCTAAGCATGTATTTCCATGATGGTTGGGTGATTGCTTTTCTATGATCTTCAATTGTATGGCAAAATTTCTTATAGCCATATTTTTCTGGGTCTTCAAATGCCGGGCTAGCCGGATCCAGGAACGGTGCAAGCGGGGCGACAAAATATGATAGTCGTTTATCCCCACCGCACGCATTATGAATCTTCTCACAAAAATCGACATTATCAAGTGCGCTTTGATAATCCTGATGCGGTATGCCCACCATGAAGAAAATATCAATCTTCTTGCAGCTATGCTTCAATGCAGATTGCAGCGTTTCAATCACTTTTGCATTCGTGCAGTTGAATTTGCCGTTATACCGGCGAATATTCTCATCATGTGTTTCCAAGGTCAATTCAACGCTGTATTTCGGTACAACCTTCTCGATTTTCGCAAAAAACTCTTCGTTTGCATACTGAAATAATTCAAATACCAACTCATTCTTAAGATTGATCTTGCTGAGTCTCTCGAAAAATTCATCTACATAATCCTTACCCGCCTGGCGTATATCATGAAGAATGAAAATTGGTGCCCTGCTGAAGCGCTGGATGAAAAGAATGTCTTCAACTAGTTTCGCAGGCGAGCGTTTAGCCAGGACTTTACGGTTGCAGTTATCCTTGTAAGATTGTTTCGAACCGCCGCATATCAAGCATCCCTGTGTACATCCCTTTGCCGTGAGAATTGCCGTATTCGGATATTGAAGCCAGCCGTTGTATGGCAGTGGATCCAGGAAATTTTTATATTTGAAGACCGACTTGATTGTATATCGGTAGCCGGGGATATCAAATTCATCCAGGCTGTCAGGAACATGGCTTAACGGGTTGTAGACTGGAGTGTCCCCGTCCTTCCAAGTAAGGTTTGGAATCCCGCCCAGATGATGGGTTCCATTTTTCAAATGGTTAATCAAAAGGAGCATCAATTTTTCAGTTGAATCGCCCCGCATGACAAAGTCAATAAATGGATATTCAATTAACTCTTTATGGTAATAAGTTGCTGATAAACCGCCAAAAACCATAGGAGTTTCAGGATGAAGTTTTTTCACAATTTTGGCCAGTTCAATACTTCCATGAGCGTGTGGCAGCCAGTGAAGGTCAATACCAAAAGCCCGTGTCTTGATCTTTTTCAATTTCTTTTCAACATCAAAATTTTCATCCATCAGCATTCGATTCGCGATGTTAATGATTTTAACGCGCAGACCCTGGCGTTCTAAATATTCCGCAATGCTCGTCAGGCCAATAGGATACATTTCGAATACTGGAGAAGATGGAACGACGTCACTGATTGGGCCAGCTAAAAGTGCACTTTCCGGAAATCGTAAACACTTGGCGCATGGAGAAGAACTAAATCGTATCTCAAAATACTCACCTCGAAGTAAAAATATACTCTATTAATCTGCCTAATAAAATCAATGTATGATTACACCTTAATGATAACTCCATGAAACTTCGTCTTAGTCCCCCAAAGTGCAATTTTTTGTGAACACCTGAACAAGTTCAGTCCTGAAGAGCGCCAGACCCTGATGAATAAAGGGATTGCGAGTTTATGAAAGTTTTGTGGATAGCTTCAATATTTAGGTATAAAAAAGAGACTGCTATATCGCAATCTCCTAATAAACTATTTTTCCTGCTGGACCATCAGGATTTCTTCCTCAACCCTCCCCAGTTTTAGCAAATGTGAATCCAGGCGTTTGTGAATTGTGCTGAATTCCATATTATTTTTCATTTCTGCCTTGCTTAGTATTTCTTTTAACATGTTTTCGATTTTCGTGCTTTGTGCTTCTTCCATTCTTTCAAGTGCGTCTTTAATATCTGTAATATCGATCTGGTTTGATGTTACGCGATGTTCAATACTATCGACTTTCTCGAGACGGTCGAGTCTTTTTTCTATGTGTTCGGTTCTTTTATTCAATGATTCAATTGAACTCTCAATACCTTTTAAGAGATTAATGATTTCAGATAACCCTTCCATATTGCATGGCTCCCCTTTATTTGGCTTAAGGTTATTTTATCATCATTAACCACATCGATATGTTACAAAACTGGTAACAAAAAGGTTGTTTGTTTGCATTTTTGCCACATTTCATCGTTACTTCAGCTCTAGGTCCCTTAACGCTTTTTCAGCGCTTCTTCTGGACATATTTATGGAGTTCCAGCTTTCTTCTGAATACTGAAGATCTTGCTTTCTTTGCAGCAATAAGTCTGAAAGACCTGGGTGGTCCGGATTAATTTCATAAAGCTCCACAAGGCCCTTCACTCCTTCATAAGACAACGAATTCAGATAGTAAATATCTATTTTTCCGATTTCAGAGTAACGCTCTAAATTGCGTTCGACAACAAATCGATCAAGCTGGATTGTGTTTACCAAAGTATAGAAGATAATTGCTGATAAAATGTAGAAGCGTACAAGCGATAGCCTATCCATCCATATCCTTATCAATGAATAGGATAAAATCAATAGCAGGAAAATCATGAAAGAATGGGCCAGCACCCTGGCAAAGGTAAATCCGTATGCCTCTTCATACATGAACAGACGTATAAAAGCTGAATATAGCATGACTGCGCTGAAGAAAACGAGTAGTGAGAGGAGGCCCCGAATAACCAGCGTCAAAAATTTAGCACTTTTTTCAACATAGGTAACAATTGTTGAGATGATTAGTAAATTCAGCAAAGTGACAAAAAGCAGTTCAAAGAATCCTCTGCGTGCAAATTCAGCATACGTATATCCTTCTTTCAATGATTCACTGAAAAAGTATTGGAACTGGACAACCACGAATAGCAGGTAAACGATATTTAATAAAATCAGCACTGTCAGACTGATCACGCTATCCCACGCCATCTTTTCATTTTGCGCCTGCGGTTCAGGAGGCAGTGGCTGTTTGGTTCTAAGCACCTGCAATAATCCAAAGATCACCAAGGTATAAATGGTGATTGCGATTGTTCGCAAGACCTCTTCTTCGATCTTTAAACCCAATAGCCATCTCGGAATAGTTCCCAGCAGGTTTCCAAACTGCTGGTCAGCAGAAACAAGCAGGTTGACGATGACAAACAAAAGCGGGAATGAAATAGCCACGCCAATCAACACTTTTCGAATCTTTGCACTCTTTCTTTCTTCAAGTCCCCTGACAGCTAATTTTGGAGCATACATAATGAACCTGAGCACATAGGCAATCGCAGCTCCTACTGTTAAAAAGACCTTTTGGACGAATGGCCATCTGTGCCATTGATTCTGTATCGGGTAGGTGACAAGCACAACTTGTATGAGAACCATCACCGGTATCACCAGGATGTTCAGCAAATATAAAATCATATTCGAATTCAGGAAAAAGCAGAGTGAAAGCAGCCAAATTGAAGCAATCAACAGAAGTCCCAGCTTTTTATTCGTAAAGGAGAATGAACGGTACCTCCAGAAAAACACTCCATAAAAGCAAGTGATAAAAATAGGATAAGACAATCCTATTATGCCATTCAAGAATGACCTTTCTGCCAAAATGCCTAAAGCAATACAGACCAGGAAAAATATCCAGTCTCCTTTTTTCAGTTTAAATTCCATTTTCACTCTCTCCCTCCACCTAGAATAACTAGGTATATAGTTTAAAAAAACACTTTGTTATTCTATATACATAGAATATCTATGTAATAGACCAAAAAAATTAGATGGAAGCCTTTTTTCCCCCATCTATATCCAATCCAGCAAATCGGATACAATAGCGCTGTAAAAAGAATACAAATAATAATGAAGATCGGGCTCAGCAGCGGCTGAAACCAATCATGCGGTATCAGCTTGAACAAAGTCAGGTTCATCAGAATGATGTTCGGCAATATGGACAGGATAAAAGTCTTTTTCATCAACCTTCTCCCTTTGTGGCCAAAGCCTTTTCCTATCTCATATCCAAGCAATGCCCAAAAGAAAAGGTAAAGCAAAATGATCACAGCAGGGATCGATGTGAGGCTTTTCCATGCCAGGTCAATGAAAGGGAAATCAAAAAGATTATGTACCAGAGTCAGTATTGTGCCTCCAGCGAAGAAAACCAAATTAGCCAATATGAAAACCCATTGAGTTTTCATTGGTGTCGTTGATAATTCTTCACGCCAGCTATCTGCAATTTCTTCTGGAGACCCCAATCTTGCATAAAGATCAGTGCTAATATCCGACTCATCTCTTTCACTGCCATTGAACTCTTCAAGCATTTCTGTGATATGGCTGTCGTATTCAGCCAAAATCTGCTCTTTGTCTGGATGCTTCCCTAAATGCCTGCCAAGCTCGGTGAGGAAGTCAGTCTTTAACTGGATCATTTTTCGGTCTCCTGATCACTTTGTTCATAACATTGACGAATTGCTGCCACTCTTCTGTCTTCTCTATGAGGACTTCTCTTCCTTCTTCAGTGATCCGATAATATTTCCTGGCCGGTCCTTTTTCCTGCTCCTGCCAATAAAATTCAATGTAATCCTGCTTTTCAAGTTTATGCAGTGCTGGATACAAGGTTCCTTCTTTGACCTGAAGACTATGGTCACTGCGCTTATCCAGTTCTTTCACAAGTTCGTAACCATACATATCCCGTTCATTCAACAGCTGGAGCAGCACAAGAGATGTGCTGCCTTTTAAAAGTTCCCGATTAAACATCCTATCACCTACCTAGTATTAAGAGGTATATATTCGCATCATAATACAATCTGGGTAATTTTGCAAACAGAAAATCAAAAAGCAGACCGCAATCATTTACGAATCTGCTTTTTAAATATGACTAATTGCTTCCGGATGTTGCCTTCAGTCCAATGATGCCGACCAAAATAAATGCTACGAACATCAGCCTTAAAAGATTGCGCGGTTCTCCAAACAGGACAATCCCGAGAATGACTGCGCCTGCAGCTCCGATTCCTGTCCAGATTGCATATGCCGTACCAATCGGCAGAGTTTTAACCGCCATAGACAAAAAATAAAAGCTGATTGCCATCCCTACCAGCGTAATCAACGAAGGTACAGCTTTAGTGAATCCTTCTGTATACTTCAGGCCTATGGCCCACACGACTTCAAATATACCTGCAATAACTAAATAAATCCATGCCATGTTTCTGGACTCCTTTCATGATAAAAAGCGCAGGCCCTGCATGCTGGAGCAGGACTAAAAAAAACCCGAAAGATATCAATGGATATCTCCCGGGTTTTTGTCCCTCCGTGTACACAGGAATTCCTGTGCGCCCTCTCTCGGACCAGACCAGCAAAAGTGCCGCGGAACCCTAGAGGACTTTTCATAAAAGAATAGTAACATAATCAATGCAGCCAGTCAAAACTGCCATCAGGTCTCCTGGGGCTCCCTGTTCATCATTGTTTCATATTCATTTGATGGCAAAGGCGGCGAGTAGAAATAGCCCTGGACTTCTTGACAGCCAAGTGATTTCAACAAATCGATTTGGGATGCCGTTTCAACTCCCTCAGCAATGACCTTTAACTTCAGGTTCGTTGCCATTGAGACAATCGTTGATATGATTTCGCGGTTTTCCTGGGAGTGTGAAATGAAGCTTTGGTCAATTTTTAACCGGTCGACTGATAGTTACTTAAATAGCTCAAAGAACTGTATCCCGTTCCAAAGTCATCGATGCTGACTTCAATTCCAATTTCCCTTAATGCCTGGAGCTGTGAGTTGATACTGTCTTCCTTCTTGATCATGATGCTCTCAGTAACTTCGATTTCAATCAATTCACCATAAAGATTGTACTCCTTAAGGGTATGCTGCATGAACTTCACAAAATCCTCCTGGTAAAAATGGATGATCGAGATGTTGATTGAAGTACGAGGAACCTCGAATCCCTGCTCCTTCCATGTGACAAGCTGACTGAACACCTGCCTGATGATTAATCTCTCGAGGGGTACGATCAAGTTCGCCTCCTCGGCAATCGGGATGAATACACCAGGAGGAATCATTCCATGACGAGGATGCTTCCATCTAGCCAATGCTTCAGCACCGGTTATTTCATTAGTTGTTGCATTGTATTTAGGCTGGTAAAAGACGGTGAGAGAGTTACTATTTATAGCGTTCCGCAATTCATTCTCAAGCTCAAACTTATTCACGTTTTGATCCACCATGCTTTGGTCAAAAAATTGGTAGTGGTTTGCACCGTTTTCTTTCGCCTTATACATCGCCATATCAGCATATTTCAACAATAATTCAAGGTTATTTGTATCTTCAGGATACTTCGAAATCCCAATACTTGCCGTGATCAGGAATTCCATGCCCTCCGCAAAAAGCGGTGACTGGAATTCTCGTACAATCTCATTGGCAATCTTTTCTGGCTGATTTCCTCCAGCAACAAGAATCGCGAATTCATCTCCGCCAATTCTGGCAACAAGGCATTCCTCCGGCATAACTTCTGCAAGCTTCTTGCCGATTTGCATCAAGATCTTATCACCAAACGAATGCCCGAAGGTATCATTGATTCTTTTAAACCGGTCAAAATCAAGATAAATTAACGAAAATGCTTCATCCTTTATAAATAGTGAAGCCATCACTTTCTCTAAGTTTCGTCTATTAGGCAAATTAGTAAGTTCATCATGATATGCCAGATACTCAATCAGCTTGTCTGCTTTTTTCTGTTCTGTTATGTCCCTGACAATCCCAAAGACACCAACTGTTGTATTTTTGACGATGATCCTGACTGCTGTGATCCTCACGTCCGCATATGTCGAATCAGCCTTTTTAAGGGTCGTTTCAATCAATTTCGTCTCGCCGCTAAGGACTTTCATAAAATACTTCCTGATTTTCTTTTCTTCCTCGCTGCCGCCTATCAGATCAATGAAATGCAGTCCTGTTAATTCATTAGGCATATACCCTGTCAGCTCAACAGCCTGTTTATTGACACTTAAAATATATCCCTGTAAATCGACCCTGAACACAGAATCAGGGTTATGGCTGAACAAAGATAAATGGGATTGGACATTTTTCATGATGAGCTTTTCGCCAAACAGGTCAGGAACGAGCATGAATAATAAGTTTGCGGCAGCCATATAAATGAACGGTGCCAGGAAGGAATGGACACCGCTTCCATCCGCAATCTCCAGCATTGAAGTCAAGACGATATATGGAATACCTCCCAATGCCATGCCCCCAAGGACACTCCCTGTATATTTATAATTTTTGATAAACTCATAAATATCCTCGTTTGTAATCTGCATTAAAAATCTGATCAGCGTGAAGGATGTAACCAAAATCATCAAAAATGCCATCACCGATAATATCGGCTGAATCTCGATTGCTTCCCTGAATATTATATAAAATGCCGTATACTCTGCCATCATGATACTAGCTGCGATCAACAGGCTTGTGGATATGTACTGCGATGTGTTCGCGATGTCCCTTTGCGCCAGGCTCAAAGCTGAATAGGACCCAACTCCGCAGATCCCAAAAAATAACAGAAAAAACAAATAAAAATTGCTCGTCGAAAATGGGACGCCTGCGGAAATAATAACAAACAGATGAGTCAGCATAAATATAAGAGCCAAAAGAAGTGAGTAAAGGACCATTTTACGTTTTTTTCTATCAATAGCCTTTTTGATTTGCCTGCTGAATTCAACTGCCATTATTGACGAAATTATTAAAAAAACGACAGTAAGAGCCATATTATTAAAGTCAAATATGTACATATGGGGAATATTCATCCTGCCCCTCGTTTCTGTCTGGTTTATTTGCTTTCGTGGACTAGTGCTCTAAGTATGACAAATTCCGGGAAAAAGAAGGAAGCTTTCTAAATATTATACAATATTCACCACTAATTTTGGATAGTTTTCGCAATTTTCAAAACCATCATTACCAATCTAACGGTAAATTTTATATAATATAAGTAAAAGCCATTCATTTTCTCTAATCCCTCCCCGGTTCCTGCTTCAATCACCAGGTTGAATCTTTCTCAACATATCACAAAAGCAGACTCTTACTTTAATATCGGTAAAACCACAGATTTCTTAACCCCAAGCCCTTTAAAGGCTTTACAAATATATATCGCCGCACGTGTTACTGGATTATTGTGAAATAAGGAAACTTCCTGCCCAAGAAAGGAGGAGATTAGGATGGATAGGGAGCACAACTAATACCCAATGCTGCCTTATAATCCATTATACAGGGTAAACTATTATCAGCTTTTGAAGGCACATTGCCTGGACACCCAGCCAGAGATTGAGCTTTATATCACTAATTACGATGGTCTCGTAACCCATAAAAAGCCAAAGAAGAACAGCACTGGAAATTGAATAACTGTATAAAAGAAAAGATACAGTTATAATAGGAGCAGGAGGCTGATGAACTTGGAAGAAAAGAAAAATAATTCTCCTGATATGGACCTTGATGAGGAAACTTTATTAATCGTTTCACAGACTTTCAAAGCACTTTCAGATCCGACACGGCTCAGAATCCTCCATCTTTTGTTCCAGGGGGAACATTCGGTCAATGAAATAGCGGAAAAACTCTCATTGTTGCAGTCAACCGTTTCACACCAATTGCGCTTTCTTAAAAACCTCAGGCTCGTCAAATTCAGGAGAGAGGGTACATCGCTATATTACACGCATGACGACGAACACGTCATTGACCTGTTAAAGCAAAGCATAGAACATGCCAGCCATCATTGATGAGATTGACCATCAAAATTGGCTGGCATGTTTTTTTAAGACGACACTTGTTTAATCAATTGCAAGGCCCATGCGCGCATGGGCACCCATGCTCTTCCCCTTCTACCTGAAGTACTATGGTCAATTCCAAACCGATCGTGCAACAGCCTTTGTGCTTTATGGAGTACGCGATCATGTGCTCCTTCCCCTTCGACGGCAATATGCCCGCTAAGCATTAACACCCCTGAAGTGATCGACCAAACGTGAACATCATGTACGTCTTTCACTTCTGGAATCTTCATAATTTCATCCTTCACTTCATCCAATTCAATCTCCTGAGGTGTGCCTTCCATCAAGACATGGAAGCTTTCCTTCGTCACCCTCCAGCCGCTGATAATGATGAGAACCGCAACTGCGACGCTTGCAATGGGATCCGCAAGTCCCCAGCCAAAAAAGTAGATCAGCAATGCTGCTGTAATTGCGCCAACCGATCCAAGCATATCTCCCAGTACATGAAGGAAGGCGCTTCTTACATTCAAATTCTCATCTTTGTCACCACCCATCAGTATCCAAGCGGCGATGATATTGACAATTAACCCGATAACCGAAATCGTCAGCATTCCCATGCTTTGTACTTCTGGAGGATCTGTAAAACGTTGATACGCTTCAACAAAAATATAAATCGAGATGATAATTAACGTAAGACCGTTTAAAGCAGCTGCAATGATTTCAAAACGTTTTAAAGCCGAATGTCTTTGAGTGTGTAGCTTTTCTTTCACCAAGTCTCATCGCGAACAAACTCAACCAAGCGCAGCCGCATCACTCAGCATATGGCCAGCGTCTGAAAGCAGTGCAAGGCTGTTTGTAATTACCCCGCCAATCACCTCTACAATCATGAAAGTGGCGATTAGGAGAAAAGCCCAGAATAATGCCTTTTTGTTATTTGTATGACTATGGCTATGACCGTGGCCATGGCTATGACCGTGGCCATGGCCATGGCCATGAGAATGATTATGTCCCATGTGTTTCCCCTCCTTTTCTTATATATGAATATATGCTCATATATATAATTATGACTCATTTACGAATTTGGTTCAATAAAAAGCTTGTCTAAAATTTAAATACCTTTTTATTATGGTTTTTACACAAAAAAAAATTAAACCGCTGAGAATCAGCGGTTTTGTGCTTTCCTTATAAATACTTGCGATGGATTCCCTTCCCATCATAGGTGTATAGCATTGCCCTGCTCTCGACCATCGTTTCGATATGGCATTTCCGTCCCCAAAGCTGATGAATATACGGAAGTACTTTTTCCAGGTATTTAATGTCCAGCTCGATGCCTTCGAAGCCGTGAGTTATATATAACTCTCCATTCTTCAAGTAATCCCCGTCTGTCACGGTCAAATATGGGAATCCCCCATTGACTCTCATGCTGACAAGCTGGTCGCGGACTTGTTCCCACGCTTTATCGACGACTTTGTATTCACGTCCCTGCTTTTGGAAAAGATACATATCTTCACGCATGACCAAATCCTTAGTCAAGTAATTGCGTAAAAATGAAATATCTGATTCGATCTCACGGACTTCAAACATTTTTTCCCGGCCTGATCCTGGTTTTACTCCACGGCGTTTCATTTCCTCAGTCGGGTTATTATAACGTTCTTCGATATCTTCAAAAATTTTGATTCCTAAATAATATGGATTGATCCCTGTTTTGGATGGCTGCACGACCCCGGCATTCAATTTTGCAAACTCAATTGATTCACCGCTCGTCAGGTCCATTTCCCGGAGAATCCGTTGGTGCCAATAAGAGGCCCAGCCTTCATTCATGATTTTTGTCTCAAGCTGCGGCCAAAAATAAAGCATTTCCTCCCGCATCATGGTCATGATATCCCGCTGCCAATCTTCCAGCTCGCGGCTGTAACTTTCAATGAACAATAGCAAATCTTTCTCTGGGCGCGGCGGGAATTTCTTCTTCTTTATCTTCTCTGTTGATTCTGTCTTTTTGGATTCAAGATCCCAAAGATCATCATACGGGGTTGCTATTGTCGTTGGTTCATCCTCGAAATCATCTTCGGCTGACCATGCGAGCTTAGGCCTCATCAACGATGGGTCGATATGCTCTTCGACGGCTAGTACCGCATCAAGGAAAGACTCCACCGCTTGTTTTCCATGCTCGATTTCATATTTACGGATTCTCTCTGCCGTTGCTGCCATGCTTTCGACCATATCACGTTTCGTATTTTGGAAACGAACATTATTTTTAAAGAAATCACAGTGAGCAAGGACATGGGCAACGATTAACTTGTTTTGGATTAACGAATTGGAATCCAACAAGAAGGCATAACAAGGATTTGAATTGATAACCAGTTCATAAATTTTTGAGAGGCCCAAGTCATAATGGAGCTTCATTTTATGAAATTGCTTCCCAAAGCTCCAATGGGAAAATCTCGTTGGCATTCCATAGGCACCAAATGTATAGATGATTTCTGCAGGACATATTTCATACCTCATCGGATAAAAGTCCAGCCCAAAACCTTTTGCGATTTCGGTAATTTCAGAAATGGCATATTCCAGTGACTTTTGATCTTCCGACACCATCTCTCCCCCTTTCACCTCTTACAACAATGTATGAGAAAAAAGGAGAAAGATGAACAGGTTAGAAACTTTACTGCTGCAGTTGTTCGGTAACAGAAAGGCTCAATAATCTGTCATTTTTCACATCATGCGCTACTTGCACAGTGATAATGACAGGTTTTTTATTGACACTGACCTTGTATTGAAATGAGTCAAGTACCTGGCGATCGTCTATCTGCTTCCTGCCCATATACCTATAATTCCGGACTGTCTCATCGGGAAAATCTTCATTGATTACGGCAGTAGCTATCTTTCCATACTTTTCGTAATCAGGAGTTTGAGCATTAACATCCAATCTTTGGGTTCCCATTAACAAAGTCAAAGTCACAGTTATGGCGAAAAAATACTTTTTCATCATACACTCCTTTAAGCTGCTCAGCTTTATAATCACATTCGATATGTAGTCATTCTAAGTTCATTTAACTGCCCAATTATACAGGTAAAACTTGAAAACCCCAGTAAACAGGGTCGTCCAACATTTTCTGAGGAAGTTCCGGCGTCAAATCCATATAATATTATCAACTCCTCATAAGGAGGATTGGATATGAAGAAAACGGATTACGATCGTGCTTTATATTATACGCACCAATCCCAATGGGATAACCTGCTCATCCTTATGGTCAGGACAGAGGACCAGTTCCTGGCTAAAAAGATTGAACATTTTCTCCACGCTTACAACTTTGAAAAAGATTATGCTGTCATTGAAAAACGCCTGTATTCCCTGCTTAGATATATCGACCACGCAAATGAAGCCGCCGGCGATGACTACCTGGAAACCGCTGTAACCGGCTCGATTTAACAAGAGAATTCCACCAAAAAAAATAACACGGCTACCTATATTAAGGTGCCGTGTTTGTTATTTTTTATGCTGTTTCCTATTGTTAATTAATGGTTTATCTTTTTCAAGCGGAGGGCGGTTCCTGGTCCATGAGGCGATTTTTCAAACCAAGTGATGGAAGTCTATTTTCCGGCCCTCATCTCTCCTTGAGCTTCCTGCGCCAGATCCTGTATATACGAAAAAGTATCTTTCAGTTCCGGAGTATCCGCCATTTCTGTGCCAGCCCTTGCAGTTAAACTCAGTGAAAAAAGGAGCTGGTTCACCGAATCATGCAAATCCCTTGCCAGGCGGTTCAGCTCAGCTGCCAACGCGAGATCCTGTTCCTGCTGGGGAAGCCTTATCCTTTTTATTGCCGTTCCAATCTGGAATGCAATTGCCTTAAGCAAGGCGAGTTCATCTTTTTTGAAGTGGGTTTTATGCGGTGAGCCTACATTCAAGACACCAAACTTTTCATCTCCGGCTCTTAACGGAACAGTCGCATGGTGAGTCAAACCATTCGTTTCACCAGCTTTATTGTTGATTGCATCCTCAAGTCTTTTACACTCGAAGATATTCGTTGTTTTATTTAATAAAAAAAAAATCCGAAGAGGGAATTCCTCTTCGGACTCTGCTATTAAGCAATCGGGTAGTTCTGGACTAGCGGATGGATGACGATTTCATCAATCAGCATATGTTTCGGAGCGGATGCCATATAGACAACTGCGTTTGCGATGTCCTCCACCTTCAGCCAGTCATGTTTCTCAGGAAGACCCTGCTTTGAATCTGCGAAATAAGTATCAACCATTCCTGGATTAATGGTGCCAACACGGATTCCGTATTCCCTGACTTCCTGCGCAAGTGCCCCGCTGAAGCCTTGGACAGCGTACTTTGAAGCTGTATAGGCACTTCCGTTTGGAATCGTATATCTGCCAACATCAGAAGATATTGTGATGATCATGCCAGATTTACGCTCCTTCATATGAGGCAGCACGGCTTTCGCACCAAGGAATACACCCTGGACATTTACTTCAAATAGCTTTTTCCATTCTTCAACCGTTACTTCTTCGGCCAGTTTGAAAAAGCCGATTCCCGCATTATTGACAAGTACATCAACCTGACCGAATGCTTCTAGCGTTATATCAACAAGGTTTTTCACCTGCTGCTCATCGCTGACATCAGTCTGGACTGCAATGACATCAGAAAAACCCTTCTGCTTCAACTCTTCCGCAGTTTTGTTGATTTCTTCAGAGCTTCCTGCAACCACAAGTTTCATTCCCTGTTCAGCTAATTTCACGGCGATTTCCTTGCCGATCCCTCTTGATGCACCTGTGACGATTGCGACTTGTTCTTTTAACAATGTGACAACTTCCTTTCAGATCAATCTCTAAGTTGATTTACAGGTTCTTTGCTGCTTGCATTTTCTTTTCAACTACCTCCATGAAATCCTGTTCGATTTTTTGGAGTTTCTGGATACTTTCAGCCAGGCTCTTATCGTTCACACCAAAATAAAACTTAATTTTCGGCTCAGTCCCGGATGGGCGAAGGCACACCCATGTGCCATCCTCAAGATAGTATTTGATGACATTTGAAGAAGGAAGCTGGATTTTTTCTTCCTCGTTGTTTTCATTCACTCTTACACTTGTTAAATAATCTTCCACTGCGGTAACTTTCAATTCACCAAGCTGCTTAAGCGGCTCCTGGCGGAAGACTCCAAGTGTCTTCTGGATCAACTCCGCACCCTCTTTTCCTTTTAACGTCAGGGAACGAAGTCCTTCCTGGTAGTAACCATACTCTTCAAATACACTAAGAAGCGCTTCGTACAAGGACATGCCCTTCTTTTTGTAATATGCGCAAACCTCGACAGCGAGCATTGCCGCCTGTACTGCATCTTTATCACGGGCAAAGTCGCCAATCAAGTATCCATAGCTTTCTTCATAGCCAAACAGGAATTTATACTCTCCTGAGTCTTCATATTGCTTGATTTTTTCAGCTATGAATTTGAAGCCAGTCAGGACATCGATTGTATTGATTCCGAAAGATGAAGCGATCTTGCGGCCAAGTTCGGATGTAACGACTGTTTTGAACACGGCTCCCTTCGCAGGAAGGGTTTCTTTCGCTTGCTTTTGCTTCAGGATATAGTGCAGCAGCAGTGCTCCAGTCTGGTTTCCTGTCAGGACAACATACTCCCCATCTGCATCTTTAACAGCGATACCAAGACGGTCACCGTCCGGATCTGTGGCGATCAGCAAATCCGCATCGATTTTCTTTCCTTCACGGAATGCCAGCTCAAATGCAGAATGCTCTTCTGGATTCGGGCTTTTTACGGTAGAAAACTCAGGATCAGGAAGCTCCTGTTCCTTTACTACTGTGACATTCTGGTATTTCAGGTTTGTCAGGATATCGCGCACCGGCCTATTGGCAGTACCATGCAACGGCGTGAATACTACTTTTACATCGGCTTCATCTGCCAGCGTCGGATTTTCGGAAATCGTCATCAGTTTCTCTAGATAAGCGCGATCCACTTCAGATCCAATCATCTTGATCAAGCCTTTTTCCTTCAACTCTTGCTCGTCCATTACCTCGATCGATAGTTCATTTTCGATTTCGTTTACCTTGGCAATTACTTCATCAGCACTATTTGGTGGAAGCTGGCCACCATCCGGACCATACACTTTATAGCCATTATATTCAGGAGGATTATGGCTGGCGGTTATGACGATTCCTGCATAAGCGTGCAGGTGCCGCACCGCGAATGACAGCTCCGGAGTAGGCCGCAGTTCTTCAAAAACATATGTCTGGATGCCCCGCGTCGCTAATGTTCTTGCAGCCTCCATTGCGAATTCGGGTGATTTATGGCGTGAATCATAAGCGATCGCCACACCTCGCTGCTTCGCTTCATTTCCTTGTTCTTCTATGTATGCTGCCAGGCCGCTGACGCCTTGCGGACAGTGTATAAGTTCATGCGGTTGGTACCAGCACCAATTTCTCCGCGCATACCACCAGTCCCAAATTCCAGATTTTTATAAAAAGCTTCCTCTAGGTGTTTCTCGTTTTCTTTAAATGAGCCAAGCTCAGTTTTTAGCTCAGGATCCAACCCTGCAAACCCAAGCCATTTCTCAGCGTTCTTTTTCCAATCCATCAAATGACCTCCCAAAAAATAGATTTGAATCTTACAGCTAATTATAAAACAAGATGGAGCTTGATTGATAACTTTTATGCTAACTTGTCAATTTGTTTTCATATCATTTCAGTGTTTTGTAAAAAGTCCGGGTTTCAGGAATCCCATATACTTTTCCGTTTTCTGGAATTTTAGTGCACCAATACGCTTTATCGGTGTGCTCTTTCCAGGTTTCTGGGATTTTCAGGAACCGAGCGCAAATCGAAAAATGCGCCCTCTGCCAATTCTAATCTCACTGAAAAACACCTGGGAATCCAGCTTTTTTCCCCCAGGTGCCGCACTTACCCTACTTCTACTTCTACTTCTTATACTGAATCCGATAAATATCATGCCTGCGGTCTTTCAGCTGGCGGACTGTGCCGTCCTGGCGCTGGCGGCGCAGGATTTCGAGGTCGACATCGCCAATCATGACCATTTCAATATTCGGATTGGTTTCACCGACAATCCCGTCCCTGGCGAATTCGAAATCAGATGGCGCGAAAATCCCAGACTGGGCATATTGGATATCCATGTTTTCTGTTTGCGGCAGGTTGCCGACGGTACCAGAAATGACAGTGTAGACCTGGTTCTCGACAGCTCTTGCCTGAGCACAGTATCGTACTCGCAGGTAGCCCTGGCGATCTTCGGTACAAAACGGTGTGAAAATGATTTTGGCTCCCATATCAGTGGCAATCCTAGCAAGCTCTGGGAATTCGATATCATAACAAATCTGGATTGCGATTTTGCCGCAGTCTGTATCGAACACCTTCAACTCATCGCCGCGGCTGATGCCCCACCATCTGCGTTCATTTGGTGTGATATGAAGCTTATATTGCTTATCAATTGTCCCATCCCGGCGGAACAAGTAAGAGATATTGTAAATTTCGTCATCTTCTTCTTTTACCAAATGCGAACCTCCAATGATGTTGACATTATAACGGACGGCCAGATCGGTAAAAAGCTCGATGTACTGCTCTGTATATTCAGTCACCCTGCGGATAGCCAGCGAAGGTGATTTTTCATCCATGAAGGACATAAGCTGTGTCGTGAAGATTTCCGGGAATACAGCAAAATCCGATCCTGCATCCGCTGCAACATCCGTAAAGTATTCAACCTGGTGTGCCAAATCTTCAAACGATTTTATTTTCCTCATCATATACTGGACAACACAAATCCGGACTGGATTGCTGGTTTTATAAAATCTTTTCGAATTTGGCTGGTAATCGACATTATTCCATTCCATCAATGTCGCGTACTTATTCGACTGGAGATCATCCGGCAGATAGTTGGGATTAATCCTCATCAGCGTGAAGTCATTCCTCAGCTGGAATGAGAGTACCGGGTCATAGATCTTGTGAGATGCGACCTGCCGTACATATTCACGAGGTGACATTTCTTCCGCATGCAAATGATAATTCGGTATCCTGCCGCCGATGATGATGCTTTTCAAGTTCATTTGCCTTGCAAGATCCTTTCTTGCTTCATATAAACGGTAGCCAACCTTCATCCTCCTGAATTCAGGATGTGTCATGACTTCAATTCCATATAAGTTATAGCCATCTGGATTATGGTTCGAAATATAGCCTTCATCTGTGACATCATCCCAGCTGTGGCGATCGTCGTATTCATCAAAGTTTATAATCAGACTTGAGCAGGACCCGACTACTTTCCCATCATATTCGGCGACAAATTGGCTTCAGGAAAGATTTCAAGATGGCTTTCCAGCTGATCCCGCTTCCATGGCTCCATACCCGGAAAGCAGCTGTTCTGCATTTTGATAATCTCATCAATATCCTCTTGCTTCGTATTGCGGATGATCATTCTTTTTTCAAATTTGGACAAATCCAATTCACTCATACAATCCTGCATCCTTTCTGTCATAAAAAAATCGCTATTTAACAATTACTTACTATTTATGTAAAAAACAAACCACCTTAAAAATCATTATCATATTCCTATACCCTAAATTCATCGGTTATAACTCTTTATTTAGCTTCTCCCTTTATATTGGGAAAAATTATTTCACATAATGTTAATTGAATTATTTTATTACATTCCTTAAGATGTAATGAGAGATAGTTGTTTCTTTTATAAAGAATGTTTAAATAGAGATTACATAGCTTAGGGGAGATTAGCTTGATAGAGACGAAAAAAGATTCGAGGGAGTCGTATTTATTTGCGGCTTGGGCTACATCGATCATCGCCATGTTCGGCAGTTTGTATTTCTCAGAAATCCGCCAGTATGAGCCATGCCTCCTGTGCTGGTATCAGAGAATCCTGATGTATCCGTTTGCGTTAATACTGGGGATTGCTGTTGTCAAAAAGGATTATAAGATTACCTTCTATACCATGATTATGGCAGCTGTCGGCGGATTAATATCTCTTTTCCATTATTCATTGCAAAAAGTGCCATTCATGGCTGATAATGCTGATACTTGCGGGAGAGTGCCTTGTACAGGCCAATATATCAATTGGCTTGGTTTTATCACCATCCCATTCCTTGCTTTAACTGCTTTTATCATTATTTTTTCACTAAGCATGTTGATCTGGAAGAAATCTAAGGAGGAAGCGTAATTTGAAAAAGGTCATTATTTTTCTATTAATTATCGTTGGATTATTCGCAGCATTATTTTTTCTAAATAAAGCGCAAAATGAGGAAAAAGCAGAGGGTAATCCGTATGGCAAGGATACTCTTCATCCTGAAACCGTCAAACAGCTGGATGATCCGAACTATCAAAATATCATCCTGCCTGAAGAACTGGATAAAAAAATCGAAAACGGTGAGGATGTTACCGTGTATTTCCACAGTCCAACCTGCCCACACTGCGTTCGCACCACGCCTATTGTTGCACCTCTTGCAGAGGATATGGGTGTTGATCTTTTGCAATATAACCTTTTAGAGTTTGAACAAGGCTGGAATGATTATGGCATCGAATCGACTCCAACCATTGTACAGTACAAGATGGTAAAGAAGTCAACAGGATCGTTGGCTACCAGGAAGAACCGACTTTCGAAGATTGGTTCAATGAAAATACCTTAAAATAACGTCAAAACGCCTGCGATTCGCAGCGTTTTCATTTAAATTTGATTTTAAAGTAACAGACTATTGGCGGCTTTTGTATACGTACTGATATAATCTAGATGGACATGCTTGGAGTCAGAAAATTGACTGTAATTAAACGGGAAACAGATTCCATAGTCTGTCAATGTCTGGACATTTTTACGGAACATCGACTGATATTTTTCCGGAATATGGCCAGACTCCAAAATAGAGATCAATGTCTGCATACTTGTGATTACCTGGAAAGCATCTCCAAGTGTACTGAATCTCTCGAACTGCTCGGGTCTTGTATGTAATACTTCAAGCCTTTCAAATTCATGAATGTCTTCATCTGAAAAGTACAATGGAAAAATATCAGTATAAAAATACCTTGCCAGTTCTACTACTTTCTCTTCTTGTCCGGGAGTAGACGCAAAAACAATTTTCAAGGATCGACCCACCTTTTTTAACCCTTTGTAATCTATTCGTAATATATATACCTAGAATAACATATCCATTCCATTTTTCTGGGTGGTAATTATGTCCATGCATGCGGTAAAAGTTGACATATTCCTATTAAACGCAAACGAGTTTATATACGGCTTTTTCATAGAGAAAAATAATCTACATTACCAAAGTCAGGAGACAAATATGATACACACTAACAAAAAAGGCGATTGGTTTGAACTGGCCATTCCCGCTGAATGGGAAAGTTACACTCTTGAAACGCTTTTTAGGGAATTTTGGAAGGTTCCAAAAAATTAGTCCATCAATTAAGGCTGGAAAAGAACGTGCTGATTAACGGGAATGTTCCTGATTGGACACATCACTTCAAAAAGAATGACCGCTTAAGCATGAAGCTTTTTACTGAAGAAGAGGCTACCGTCATCCCAGAATACTTGAATGTTGATATCATCTATGAGGATGACCACCTGATCGTATTCAATAAGCCTGCCGGAATGGATACTCATCCAAACGAGAGCGGCCAGGTTGCACTCTGGTGAACGGGGCTGCTTACCATATGCAGTCAAATGGAGAGCTTACACGCCCCCGTCATATACACAGGCTTGACCGTGAGACAACAGGCGCCGTACTTTTTGCCAAAAACCCGCTCATGACAGCGATTTTCGATAAAATGCTGGAGGAACGTGCCATTAAAAGAACATACCTGGCATTGGCTGACGGGATCATCAGACAAAAAAAAGGAACCATCAATAAACCAATCGGCCGTGACCGTCATCATCCAACAAGAAGAAGAGTTTCGGAAACAGGACAGCAGGCCATCACCCACTTTAAAGTACTGGACCAAATGAAACATAAAGATCTGACCCTTGTCCAATGTATACTGGATACCGGCAGGACCCATCAAATCCGGGTGCATTTCAGCGCTATAGGGCATCCACTGGCTGGAGACAGCCTCTACGAAGGAAGCGATACATTTCACAGGCAAGCGCTGCATGCGGTAAAGATGGAATTCACCCATCCGTTTACACAGGAAAAAATAATCTGCCACGCACCTTTTATCGACCAACCGCCGATATTTTTTAATATTGATCCATATGAGATTTAAAATTTATTATGGAAATGGCTAGAAAATCACAAAAAAAATCCTTCCGTAGTGGAAGGATTTTTATTAGTCAGCTTTACGCATACTCTTCATTACAAGGCTGACGATGAATACTAATGCAATCGCACCGATCAATGCCGGGACAATCGCAAAGTCAGCAACTACAGGTCCCCAGTCTCCTAAGATTGCTTGTCCAATCCAAGCACCTACGAAACCAGCGATGATGTTACCGATTACGCCGCCAGGAATATCTCTACCCAAGATCAATCCTGCTAACCACCCAATAATACCACCAATAATTAATGCCCAAAGAAAACTCATCATAATGTTATTCCTCCTTAAAATTTAGATGTATTTTACAAGTAGTAATAGTGCAAAGGGTTTTTACACCCTTTTAAAGAGTTCAAACTGCAGTGATGTAAAATTAGCTATGCTGATTTTCGTTGCTTCCCGGGAGCTAAACAGCTTGCTCTAACCTTATATTACCTCAATTTCCATGGTGTTAAACCAAGGGGTTCTGCAGTCTAACATGCAGAATTCTAAGATGTTGAATTTTGTTGTTTTCTGCTTGTACACCTACATTACCACCCACGGATTATTTTAAAACCTTGCGGATGATAATTTAACCTTTAACGTATCACGCAGTGTTCTCTTTCTTTTAATATATCCATATTGCAAAATAAAAAACGGACTGATTGGAATTCAATCCGTCATTCCGAAAAATTTCTTAGCCTCCATCAAATGCTGTTTAAACTGCTTTAAAAATCAATATGGTCAGAATCGGCCCCAAAACGCTGGTTAAACTTTTATACAAATCAAAACGGCTGCCAATCTGACAGCCGCCAAATCTATATAAACGGCTCATCGGCCGAAATTTTTCGTTTTAATTAATCTTTAAGTTCCCGGCAAAAATTCGTCCTAAACAGCCGGACAAAACAAATTTTCAAAATGGGCTTATCTTTATTTTTCAAAACGAAAAAGCCCGGGACAGAACCCGGACTTCATGTTGTTTTAAATTACTTAATATTGTCAATAGCACCGATCAGCCTTTTTTCGATGTCTGCCGCGATTGTCTGTAAATCATCATTTTCCACAAATTTAATTAGTTCCGTTGGCTTTGGAAGGCCGACCTTGGTTGCGCCATTTTCTTTATATACTACAATTTTGCAAGGGAGAAAATAGCTTACGATAGGGTTCTTTTCAAGTACTCTTTTCGCTTCATGTGGATTGCACACTTCAAGGATGATATAGTCACCGTCAAGTTCCACACCTTTACCAGCTAATGTTTCCTTCATATTCAGTGACCAGAGGACACCGAATTTCTCCTCTTTCAAGCTTGCCTCAAGTGCTGATACTGCTTCATTCATTGACTTGTCCACTTCAATCGTATGATGGAACATGTTCATCTCTCCTTTCGATTTTAAAAAATACCTCAATTTAATAGCAGATAAACCACTATAGGTATTATAAATATTGTGCCATAGGAAAAAACCGCCGTACACTATTTTGCATTCCGGCGGCCTGCATGCTTAAGTATGGAGGTACTTCCTCCTTTTCTATCGTCGTTGCTTAAGATCTTTCCTGCAGCTCAGTAATCTCCACAGTTGTCCTTTCTTCCAATGGCCCACGCAGATGGACAGTGGCAGTGCGGCCGTCCTCATTCAAATGGTCAATCCACACGGATGCACCGTTATAAATCACATCTATTTCTGCTGACGATGACAGTATCTGTCTTACTCGATTCAAGTCCATATTCCTACCTCCGCAATCAAATTTTCTCCACTATTTTAGCTAGAAGCATTTCTTTTTATTCGCTCTGGAGAATTATATATCCCTGATTGCCACAAATTTGGAAAATTGCGATAGAATAAAAGTAACGTATAAATTCAGGAGGTCATTATGCCTGATTGGTCATATCACCCATTATTTAAACCATGGCTGTCCACCTTGCCCGGAAATGCAGGACGGGAATTCATCCACCGTGGAATGTCCACCATCGCAAAGTTTCCAGGGGGAAGAACTTTCATCGAGTTTCTTGGGCATATGTCTCCCTCGGAAAAACTGCACGGCAATCTGTTTGGACTTCAATTCAGTAGCCCGGTTGGATTAAGCGGGAAGATTGATCCGCAATTATCCGGGATTGAAGCCTTCCCGAATCTTGGCTTTGGGGCAATTGAAGTTGGTCCCATCACTAAATTTCCGAGAGAGCCCAAAACAGCAGGATCTCTTTCAATAACTAATGATGCCTTGATCCTGCCTGAACATGCCGAGACGATTGGACTTAACGCCACAAAAAATAAACTAACAAAGTCGCGGACAGTGCCTGTCCTGATTCGGCTAGAGGAACCGCAAATCATTGCTGAGCATTTAAAAGATACTGGCGATGCCTTCATAATTGAAATTGATTCAATTGAAAGCATTGATGATCTCACACATATAAAAACGGTGCTTGAAAACAAGCCTGTCCTTTTAGCTATCAGGCATTCTGCTGTTGCTGACAACCTTTTGAAGGTTAAATCAGCCAGTCAGTTTGTGGACGGAATAATGATTGAAGAAGATCGAAAGTTAACTGCCGGAACACAGGTCTTGCCACTTCAGCAAACAGATGGATTGATACATGCTCTGAACATGATAAAAAATGAAATTGATTTACCGGTCGTTACCTCTGGAGGCGTTGCTGAACCCGCCGATGCGCTCGACCTTTTTGAGGCAGGTGCGGAGCTGGTCTTTTTATCGGGGGGCTATGTCGCATCAGGGCCTGGGTTGCCAAAAAGAATCAATGAAGCCCTCCTAGACAAACTGGGAGACGAGAGGAACGAACTTCCTGGCTGGATCTGGTATTGGCTGTTCGGACTTTTCATCCTGATTGGAGGAGCACTCGTCTTATTCTTCAGTTTTACGAAGGTCATCCTCTTCTATGATGAAGCATTCATGCAAATGACCAGGCTTGAATTGATGGCCTATAATCCCAATCTTTATAAATTTATGTCACATGACAGGATGACACTTGCTGGCACCATGATTTCTGGAGGCTTCATCTATATGCAGCTGGCACTGCACGGCATCCGCTACGGAATCCATTGGGCAAGAAAAGCTTTTAATATCGGGGCGATTACTGGATTCCTGGGAATTATACTTTTTTTCTCGGATTCGGTTATTTCGACTGGCTGCACGGTTTGTTCTGGCTCATTTTGCTTCCTTTTTACATCATGGGCTACATAAAAACACGCTCAGCAACTCAATCGCCTTCATCAAAAAACCGCACAAACCATTCATCCTGGAAGAAAGCAGTGTATGGCCAGCTCATGTTTGTCATCCTCGGTTTCTCCTTTGTGCTCGGAGGGATTGTCATTTCGACAATTGGTGCGACATACGTGTTTGTTGATACCGACCTGACATATATCTGCATGACACCAGACCAACTGAATGCGCTGAACGAAAAATTGATACCCGTCATTGCACACGACCGCGCAGGCTTTGGCAGCGCACTCTTCAGTGTTGGTTTTCTTGTATTAACGCTGTCGCTGTGGGGATTCCATGAAGGATCTGCCTGGGTTTGGAGGACCTTCCTGATCGGAGGAATACCCGCTTTTTCAGCAGGAATTTTCACACATCTGTATATAGGTTACATCGATTTCATCCACCTGCTTCCCGCCTACTTTGCGTTGGCGCTTTACATTGGAGGATTGTTGCTAACGAAGGATTATTTTAAAAAAAGTTGACTTAGAGGTGCAGACAAAACCTTGGGATGGTTCCTTGTCTGCAGTTTTTTTGCACTGATGCTGTTATACCTAAAACTGCCCAAAAATTACAGCGGCCCTTTGAAAATGGAATGTATGAAGTCCTTAGGTGGGAAGTAAATGTCTCATAAGGGTACATTTCTGTCTCTTTCGTACCCTTATGAGGAGGAAAAACTCTGCATAAGGGTATATTTAGGCTCTTTTCGTATCCTTATGAGGAGGAAAGACTCTGCATAAGGGTACATTTAGGCTCTTTTCGTATCCTTATGAGGAGGAAAGACTCTGCATAAGGGTACATTTAGGCTTTTTTCGTACCCTTATGAATTATCCCTATGCATATAAGGGTACAATAAATGGACATTTAACATTTCCGAATACTTCCCTGACACTTATTATTGGATTTTCTTGAAATTCACACTTGAAAAACACATCAAAAACGAATATTATATTTATTGTGTTTAAAAATCGTTCGTATTTTTGGAGGAACTCATGTTTAAATTAAAAGAGAACAACACGAATGCAAAAACAGAAATGATGGCTGGTATAACGACCTTTTTCACAATGGTTTATATTGTTGTTGTCAATCCTATCATCCTGGCTGATGCCGGCGTTCCCTTTGAGCAAGTTTTTACAGCGACAATCATCGCTGCTGTGATCGGTACGCTGTGGATGGCCTTATTTGCTAATTATCCAATCGCTATCGCTCCTGGTATGGGGCTGAACGCTTACTTTGCCTACTCTGTTGTAGGCAATAACCAGAACATTTCATATGAGACTGCATTCGCTGCGGTTTTTATCGCGGGGTTAATATTTGTCATCCTGTCCCTGACTCCGTTCCGTGAGAAGTTAATTGAGGCGATTCCAGCAACTTAAAGCACGGAATCACCGCAGGTATTGGACTTTTCATTGCTTTCATCGGTTTGCGTCTTACAGGAATCATCACCGACCACCCATCGAACCTGGTAGGCCTTGGGGATCTGCATTCCCCATCAGCAGTGCTGGCGTTGATTGGTCTAGCGGTCACGCTTGTCTTAATGGTGCTTAAAGTGAATGGAGCTTTGTTCCTGGGAATGGTCGTCACTGCATTGATCGCCTTCTTCACAGGCCAATTGGACTTTAAAGAGGGTTTCATGTCTATGCCATCACTTCCTGAAGGCATGATTGTCCTGAATCCATGGACAGCATTGATGGATGTTGTACAAAACAGCTTATACGCAGTTGTCTTTTCTTTTATCCTTGTGACAATCTTTGATACTACCGGCACAATGATTGGCGTGGCTCATCAGGCAGGCTTGATGAAAGGAAATTCAATGCCGCGTGCAAGAGAAGCATTGCTGTCAGATTCGATCGCAACTGCCGCTGGTGCTATGTTCGGAACAAGCCCGACAACAGCTTACATTGAATCATCTTCAGGTGTGGCTGCAGGAGGACGTACTGGTCTTACTTCGCTGACAGTAGCTGGGCTATTCATCGCTGCTGCTTTCTTCGGACCGCTTGTCAGTGCGGTTTCCGGATTGTCGGCTATTACAGCTCCGGCACTGATTATTGTTGGAAGCTTAATGATGGGAAGCATCTCTCAAATCAGCTGGGACCAGCTTGATGAAGCATTCCCTGCTTTCTTGATCATCTTGAGCATGCCGCTTACATCAAGCATCGCAACAGGAATCGCACTTGGTTTCATTTCTTATCCATTACTAAAAGTTGTAAAAGGGCAATGGCGTGATGTTCACCCTCTGCTTTACGTTTTTGCAGTGCTGTTCTTTTACCAGCTTGCTTTCTTGCCACACTAATGAAAAGCGTAAGCGCTTGGTCAGCCCCGACAAGCGCTGGAGGCCGACCGGTGAAGTCGTTCTTTGACTTCATTGGGCGGATCGAAGCGACTCGAGGGGCTAGGCGCTGGAGCTAGACACTAATCTAAGTTCAAAAAGTGATTCTTAAAGTAATACCCGAACCCGCCTAAACAGCGGGTTCTTTTTTATAGTCTGTTCTATCGCTTGCCATTCTACATAGAAATAATGGGAGAAGGACAAGGTGGGTGATAATGTATGACTGGTAAGGTTCTCGCAGTATTAATAGGCAGCTTGTTACTGGGGGTTGGAGTCAATGGCTTTCTGGTCCCCCACCATTTGCTCGACGGCGGAATGATCGGAATTGGCTTGATTATGCACTATTTTTATGGCTGGCCGACGGGCTTGACCATGATTTTTCTCAGTATTCCATTATACGTACTGGCCTGGATACTGGAGCGAAAATATTTTTTTCATAGTCTGCATGGATTGTTGGTATCAAGTCTGTTCATTGACTTGTTCGCTCCAATTGAACAAGGACTGCAATTAGGCATTTTTTCAAGCGCGATCATAGGCGGCCTATTAGTTGGCTGTGGGATTGGCTTAATGCTCCGCTATGAAACCAGCACTGGCGGAACTGACCTGTTAGCCCAGTTGATCCATAAATTTTTCTCTCTGAATGTTGGACTCTTGATTTTTATGATAGATGGCCTTGTGGTTTTGTCAGGATTAAAAGTGATCGGACTGGAAAAATTCATGTACTCACTGCTTACGATTACTTGCGTCGGATTGATGACGGCACTGTGTGTGATTAAGAGGGAGACGATCCTTTAACATTTTTCAAAATAGCTTCCTGTATGAACAAAAAGCGCAAGCGCCTTGTTCAGCCCCGACAAGCGTTGGAGGGCCGACCGGTGAAGTCGTTCTTTGACTTCATCGGGCGGACCGAAACGTCTCGAGGGGCTAGGCGCTGGAGCTAGATTAAGAATACTACATGTAGTTATCCACAACTAAATAAATTTTATAGTTTCCTAACCAATAAAAAATCCCGCCTCAAGTGACTTTGGCGGGATTTTACTCTTTTCTATGCTTCTGCTTCGATTTTTTGATTCATGTCTGTGTAGACAGTCGGGTCTATTTCTTTTGTGATTCTGCTTGTCAGGATACCTGAAGTCATCGAGCCGCTTACATTTACTGCTGTACGTCCCATATCGATTAATGGTTCGATTGAAATCAGCAAGCCGGCAAGAGCAACTGGCAGGTTCAATGCAGAGAGCACAAGCAATGCTGCAAATGTAGCTCCGCCCCCAACACCGGCAACTCCGAAGGAACTGATGGCTACGATGGCGATAACAGTTGCGATGAATGATGGTGTCAATGGATCAACTCCAACTGATGGTGCAATCATGACAGCCAGCATCGCAGGATATATCCCCGCGCAGCCATTTTGTCCGATAGATAACCCGAAGGAACCGGCAAAGTTGGCAATGCCCTCTGGAACGCCAAGCGAACGCTGTGTTTTGATATTTAATGGCAATGCCCCGGCACTCGTTCTTGAAGTGAAAGCAAACGCGAGAACAGGAAAGGCTTTTTTAATATAAGTGACTGGATTCAAACCAGCAATCGTCAGTAATAACAAGTGGATAATGAACATGATTGCAAGAGCAACATATGAAGCTGCTACGAATTTACCCAGTTTCAAGATTGCGTCGAAATCACTTAAGGCAACCGTTTTTGTCATGATGGCAAGAACTCCATATGGAGTCAGGCGCAGGATCAGCGTGACGACCCTCATGATGACCGCATAGAAAGCATCAACAATCTTGGCAAACAGCTCTGCTTGATCAGGAGACTTCCTCCTCACTCCAAGATAAGCTATTCCAAGGAATGCCGCGAAAATCACTACTGATATTGTAGAAGTTGGTCTTGCACCAGTGAAGTCAAGAAAGGGATTGGCTGGCAAGAGATCAAGAATTTGCTGTGGCATTGTACGGCCTTCAATTCCACCATACGTTTCCTCAAGCTTCTCAGCACGCGCTTGCTCCGCCTCACCCTCTGTGATCTGCACAGCTTCAAGGTCGAAACCAACAGCAGTAGCGATACCAACCGCAGCGGCAACAGCTGTTGTGCCAACCAGCAAGCCGAGGATCAGTGTACTGATTTTACCGATGTTATTTGTCAGCTTAAGCTTCGTGAAAGCAGCCAAAATCGATATAAATACCAGCGGCATAACAATCATTTGCAGGAACTTTACATAACCGCTTCCCACGATCGAGAACCAGTCAGTACTCTGCGTAATGACCTCAGATCCCGCTCCATAAATGAATTGCAATGCAAAACCGAAGACAATCCCGATTCCCAGTGCAATGAATACTCGTTTAGAAAAAGATACATGTTTCTTTTGCATGTAAAAAAGAACAGCAATGATGCCTAGCATAACTGCAATATTTAAAATAACAAGTCCAGTGGTCACTGTCTTTCCCCCCTAATTTATCATTCTCGAATAATATAATACATGTATTCTTATAAGTCAACTCGGAATTAAAATATTACCCTCCCTCTTGAAAGATTTATACATTATAATTTATGAACTTCAATATAGTTCCATGTCACTTAAAATTTTTATCAAAGAACAAAAAGCCTCCAAATTGGATGGCTTTTTGTCTTTATTAATTAATTATAAGCTGTCGACAAGCTTCTCGATTTCAGTTCTGTTATTTTCAAATCCGATCAAAACCTTTTTGTCCTTCATAAAAAAGAGCTTAGTGCTTGTGAATATGAACGCTGGTACAATCGCTGTACCCGTCTGTTCTTTAAGCTTTTTCTCCTGTTCTGGCTCACCCTGGACATTGATTTCTTCATACGGTACATGATTCTGCGAAAGAAACTCCTTCGCTTTCTGGCAGTCTGTTCACATCGGCCGGGTGAAAAGGGTTAATGAGTTTCTGGCCATAATATTGCCTCCTCTGCAGTTTTTGTAAAAATAGTATATCGCCAAGTACTGACAGCCATCCAATAATCCGCTTGTGCATCCAGTAAACCATACTTGAGAATGACGACTCTTCATGCCTTTCCAGTAGCGAAGTAAACTCGAAAAGAGCCAAGAGAACCTATTTGTTCAAAAACATACCCCATAAGCAACTATGGCAAAAAAATAGTCATGATAAAAACAACTGAAATCAGTTTTGTGTTAAAGTAAAAGCAATATATCCGAATAATATGTCTTTTAACAAACATATATTTTGAATGGAGCGACCGCTCCTTGTCGACTGGAGATTAAGACTATGAACCAATTAACTGTTCTTGTATTGAATCTGATCTTCATCCTGTTTTCTACATTCGTGTTCCAATACATTATCGTTAACAAATTCACAAGTTATATAGGAAAAACGCCAAAACATTCATTATTATTTTGGGCGGAATTCAAATTCTGTTCTGCATGTCTTTTACGGTGATTGGCAGTCCTGATTTCATCTTCGACCTCCGATTGATCCCCGTTGTCCTTGGAGGCTTGTACGGCGGTCCGGTTGTCAGCATCATGCTTTTCATCATTGTTGTAGCCGCAAGAATTCCTTTTGGTGGCAACGGGGTATGGATTAACTTTTTCAACATGCTCACCATCACTGTTTTAACCGTTTATCTATCCAGTAAGTTCAGGGCTTTCCCTCTATCCAGGAAACTATATACTGTTGTGGCGGTCGCTTTATCTTATACCGTCCTCATTTTCCTGATGAAGGCGGCGGTGTTTGACGACTTGTCTAATTTTCAATTCATTCTCTTATACGGTCTTGCCCTTTCTGCCGGAATTTTTATTGTGACATATTACATTGAAATCATGAGGCAGAATCAGCTTTTACATAATGCTGTCATCAAGTCAGATAAGATTGAGGTTGTCTCCCAGTTGGCTGCGAGTGTCAGTCATGAGGTACGCAACCCGCTTACGGTCACACGAGGATTTCTGCAAATGCTTAAAGATCCTACTATTGAGGAAAAGAAGAGGCTTTATTATTTGAATACTGCAATTGATGAGCTCGATCGTGCAGAAACGATCATTAAAGATTACCTGAATTTCGCCAAACCACAATCGGAAATGGATTCATCCATATGTGTAAAGGAAGAAATCGAGAAAGCACTTGAGCTCATCCTCCTTATGCAAATCATTTTTCGGTAAATATAAAAAGGGATTTGATGGCGGGAATGAATGTTGTCGGTGAAGCCGCCAAATTCCACCAATGTATACTCAATATCATCAAAAACGGCATTGAGGCTATGCCAAACGGCGGTGACCTGGTAATCAGCTGCCGCGAGATGGCCAATAACCATGTATCCATCACGATTAAAGATACAGGATGCGGCATGTCTCCACAGCAATTAGCGAAAATCGGGCAACCTTACTTTTCAACCAAGGCAGAAAAGGGCACCGGGCTTGGCATGATGGTCGTTAATAAGATTATCCACGAAATGGGCGGTACGGTAGACGTTAAAAGCAAAATGAACGAAGGCACCCAATTCAAAATCACATTACCGCTCTATAATATGGAAAAACGGGAGACGTAGATTCTCCCGTATTTCTATTCCTCTATTAAATTCAAGACTGGTACGTCTCTTTCTACATCCGGTTCTGATTTTGAATAAATCCTCGCCATTTTGGTCTTCTCATCAACATGCTGGATGATGATTGGTGTCACATCATAAGTTACATTAATCATATCTGCTGACTCAACAATTTCTTTTGCACGGCCTACGTTCATTCCTGATTTCCTCCTTCTTGGTAACAAACATAATTTATGCTTAATCATGTGCTGCTATCCAAAAAAGCGGCCTGAAAATCAAATCTTGAAATTCAGCCTGATAACATTTGCTTTTCTTAAAGTGTCGTAGATAATCACGACAATCGGACCGATAAAAATCCCGGAAAGCCCGAGTAGTTTGAGTCCAATATACATGCTGATCAATGAGGCAAGCGGTGAGATGCCAAGGTTTGATGAATAAATCTTTGGCTCGATCACCCTGCGGACAACAGTGATGACCAGGAACAAAATAATTAATCCAATCCCCAGAAAATGATTATCCTGCAGAATGGCAATAACGGCCCAGGGAACAAGGACCGATCCAGTTCCGAGAATCGGCAGGATATCGACAATGACAATCAACAATGACAGCAGTCCTGTATATTTAACCCCAAGAATGCTCAAGCCCGCCATGGCCATGATAAAGGTGACTAAGCTCAGGATAACCTGCGCTTTTAAAAACCCTATTCCGGCTTTGTTCAACTGGCTTCCAACCAGGAACACCTTCTGTCGGGTTTGCTCCTTCAAATGGGATTCCAGCTTCATTTTAAGATTAGGAAGTTCAAGACTGAACAAAAATAACGCAATAAGATAAACAAGAAACTCAATCATGAACCCTGGTATTGCCGTAAGCAAATTGATTATGCCGGCAATGAATTGCTGCAGGAACGAATCGAGTGTATTGATATTCTTTTCAATCGTCGCTTCAATCTGGTCAATGACTTCTCCCGGGAAGTTTTTTGAATAGAATTCCCACTTGCCCATTAAAGGGAGAATTGCTGTCCTGTAAATGTCCCTTACGAAAGTAGGAGTTCGTTCGGATAATGATACCGCTTGATGGGCAATAATTGAAACCAGGTTATATCCAATAACACCAAGCAGGAGCACATAGCTGATAAATACTCCAATCACAGACTGAAGACGCTTGAATGAAAATCTTTTCATAATCCATTGAACCATTCCTTCGAGCATGACGGCTGTTAACACAGCAAAAATGAGCGGAAGGCTATATGGAACAAGGAAAAAAATGACTGCAGCAATCAATGCAGCCCATAACCATTTTTTCCACATATAATAGATACTCTCCTTATGGAAACTAAATCTGTCAGACCTTTAAAAATACTATAAACCATCTTTAGCCTATCCGCTATTTTTTTCACTAGGTATTTTCGAAAAAATACTAGGTATTTTGGGCATAAAATAATGGATGACTCATTCGGATGCAGGGTATAAAGAGTAAAAAGAGTTATTAGGAGGTTATATGGCAGAAGAAGGGCTTATTTTTCATGCACTAGATAAAAATTTCTATCAGCAGCCTACCCTAGAATTGGCGGTATCGCTCCTGGGATGCATTTTAGTGAAAGAAACTGAGGAAGGAAAAGCCGCGGGAATAATTGTGGAGACAGAAGCCTATGTCGGCCCAATGGACAAAGCCGCACACAGCTATAATAATCGCAGGACGAAAAGGACAGAGATCATGTTTCATGAAGCCGGGGTAGCCTATACTTATGTTATGCACACCCATACACTCTTCAATGTTGTCAGTGGAAAGAAAGACAATCCAGAGGCAGTTTTGATCAGGGCCATCGAACCTGTCGAAGGAATCGACTTAATGGTTAAGCGCAGGGGTATGCCGGAGTCAGCCAATCTCACCAATGGACCAGGAAAGCTAACGAAAGCACTGGGCATAAATACATCCGATTACGGGCATCCCTTAACAGAGAAGCCACTTTTCATCTCTCAAGGGTTTGTACCTGAGAGCATTTCTTCAGGGAAGAGAATCGGCATCGACAATTCCGGAGAAGCAAGAGATTATCCATGGCGTTTTTGGATCACCGGCAACCGCTATGTATCACGACATCAGAATGCCGAGAAGATAATAGTTTTAAAAGATGTTAGGACAAACGGAGGAACATAATGAAAAAAGCAATATTTTTGGACAGGGATGGAGTACTCAATGAAGTATTATCTCACCGGGTAAAATTCGTTAACACCCCTGAAGATTTTTATCTCCTTGAGGGTGCAGCAGAAGCAGTCGCAGACTTGAGCAAGGCTGGCTATGAAATTTTTGTAGTAACCAATCAGGCGGAGTCGGACTGGGATTCCTGAAGGAAAAGCGCCTGCACGAAATCCATGACCACATGATAAAGATGATCAGGGAACATGGTGGCCATATCAAGGAGGTTGCCTACTGCCCACACAAACCGAAGGCAGGCTGCGAATGCCGCAAACCAAATGCTGGAATGCTTCTTGACCTTGCCAGCAGGTATGATATCGACCTTTCCGGCAGCGTTATGGTCGGCGATCACGAGCGCGATATCGAAGCTGGCAAAAAAGCAGGCTGCAAAACTGTCTTTATTGGGAACGAAGAAACAGGAGCCGATAAACAGGCCCCTTCACTCCAGGCAGCCGTCCCGTTAATTTTGGAGCTTTTGGAATAAGGGATTTGTATGCTTTTCATAGAAACGGCAATAAATTAATACACGTTCAAAAGCGCTGCCATAGAAAAACTGGCAGCGCTTTTTGATGATTGGTTCCTTTAGTTATTTCTGGTTTTGAATCATCATTGTTTCAGTACATTAAGAGTGCGCATTATGAAACTTGGAGTATGCCAGCCCTATATGTGACCGTCACTTCCGTTTTTCCCGGTTCACGCACATAACTCTTCAATAATATTGCCCATCCACCCACATTAAGCCTTTGGACTGGTTTCCTTAGTCAATGATCGCCCCAGTTCAAGTGCGCGGCGATTGATTTCTAATAAGGAGTGCTTTTCAGGGGAAAGCACTTTCTTCAATGCTTCCAAAATTGATTCATCGGACAGAATACCCGTTTCTTCCAGGAATGCCCCAAGCAGGACCATGTTTGCGACTTTTGGATTGCCAAGCTCGTTTGCCTTGTCGGTTGCATCGATAGTTAAAACTCTTATATCGGTCCTGGCTGACACTTTTGAAATCAAAGATGAGTTCACAACTAATAACCCGCCTGCCCTGACCATTGGTTCAAACTTTTCATATGAAGGGTTATTAAGGACTATCACTGTCGTCGGCCTTGAAACAATGGGTGAACCTACCTGTTCTTCGCTGACGACAACTGCACAGTTGGCGGTACCGCCGCGCTGCTCTGGTCCGTAAGATGGCAGCCATGATACATACCTCCCTTCAGTCATCCCTGCATAGGCAATCAGCTGGCCCATCGACATGACTCCCTGGCCTCCAAATCCCGCTATCAAGATTTCCTCCATCAGCGAACATCCCCCTTCTCTGGATCCTTATACACGCCAAGAGGATAGGCAGGCACCATGTTGTCCTTAATCCAATTCAGCGATTCATTTGGGTCAAGTCCCCAGTTCGTCGGACAGCTGGACAGAATCTCGACCATCGAGAAACCCAGTCCCTGCTTCTGTGTTTCAAATGCTTTGCGAATCGCTTTCTTCGCTTTAAGGATGTTCGGCACATCATGCGTTGAAACTCGTTCGATATAAGCTGTTCCATCCAGAGTTGACAGCATTTCACTCACTCTGATCGGCAATCCCTGGATGCTTCCATCCCGTCCGAATGGAGTCGTCGCCGTTTTCTGGCCAACCAATGTAGTAGGTGCCATTTGACCGCCTGTCATACCATAAATCGCATTATTCACAAAAATAACGGTAAAATTTTCACCTCTTGCAGCAGCATGGACAGCCTCGGCAATTCCAATCGATGCTAGGTCGCCATCACCCTGGTAGGTAAAAACAAATCGGTCAGGAAGGACCCGCTTGATGCCTGTCGCGACAGCCGGGGCCCTGCCATGCGCAGCCTGGGTCATATCACAATTGAAATATTCATAGGACAGCACAGAGCAACCGACGGAAGCGACACCAACAGTATCCTCAAGAATCCCCATTTCCTCAAGAACTTCGCCAACCATCCTGTGGATGATTCCGTGCGTACAGCCGGGACAATAGTGCGTCTGGTTATCAGTCAATCCAGTTGTTTTCTCGAACACGGTCTTCATTGTCATACCTCAACACCCCCTGCCAGCTTTATGATTTGATCATAAATTTCTTCCTGCGCAGGAACGACGCCGCCAGTGCGCCCAAAGAAGGAAACCGGGGCATGGCCCTCGACAGCAAGTCTGACATCCTCAACCATCTGGCCTGCGCTCATCTCGACTGAAAGATAGCCCTTCACCCTGTGACGTGTTTCAATGAACGGCTGCTCAGGGAATGGCCAAAGTGTAACAGGACGGATCATCCCGATTTTCAGCCCGTCTTTTCTCGCTCTGTTGATCGCATTCATGGCAATCCTTGCTGCTGTTCCATAAGCAGTTACAATATAATCGGCATCTTCAGTTTCAAACGTTTCGTATCTGACTTCATTTTGCTTAATCATGGCAAATTTTTTCTGTAAAAGTTCATTCCGTTTTTCGAGTGCATCAGCATTCAATTCAAGGGAGGAGATAATTCTTGGTTTCCCATCGCCGCGTGTTCCCGTGGTAGCCCATTCCTTCTGTTCCGGTTCTCTTTCCTTCAATTCCTTGAACTCAACCGGTTCCATCATCTGTCCCAGCATGCCGTCCCCAAGCAGGATGACTGGCGTCCGATAGCGGTCAGCAATATCAAATGCCGCTTCTGTCAGCTCAATGATTTCCTGAAGCGTCGATGGAGCCAACACAGGTGTATGGTAATCACCATGGCCTCCCCCTTTTGTCACCTGGAAATAGTCCGACTGCGCCGGCTGGATATTGCCTAGTCCTGGTCCCCCGCGGACAACATTCACAATCAGTGCCGGCAATTCTGCACCAACAAGGTATGAGATTCCTTCCTGTTTCAAGCTGAATCCAGGACTCGACGATGAGGTCATCACTCGCACACCGGTTCCAGCCGCTCCATACACCATATTGATTGCTGCTACTTCACTTTCCGCCTGTAAAAATAACCCGCCAACCTCGGGCAGCCTTCTGGCCATATAGGCAACAAGCTCACTCTGCGGCGTGATCGGATAGCCGAAAAAATACTTGCAGCCCGCATGGACAGCAGCTTCCGCAATGACTTCGTTACCCTTCATAAGTACTTTCCCCATTGTCAAAACTCCTTTGCTATACAGATTTCCTTACCTTTTCTGGCCTATAGACAGTAATGACCGAATCCGGACACATTTGCGCACACTTGCCGCAGCTGATGCAATTTTCCTGGTCTGTCACAACAGCCGGCCGGTACCCTTTTTCATTCAAGTAATCAGCAAGATAGATCACATTGGTCGGACAAGCGTTCACACACAGCTTGCATGATTTACAAGTCTCCTCATTAAAAACCACTCTCTGCTCCACCGCTTTTGCCTCCTTTACATTTCCCATGGCAATTTTAGATATCTCGAAATCACTTTCACCTGGGAATCCGACTCAATTCCAGCACTTTCAGCTGATAAATGCTGCGGTACCATCGTGTACAGCAAAGGAATTCCCAATTTATCTGACAGCTCCTTGCCTAACATAAATCCCTTTTTGACATCCTGAATTGTCGTCTCGGATCCTACATTTGAGTTATTGATAATTCCTGTGATATTCAGCCTGGAGGCTTTTTCGATTTTCTGCAGTGTCTCAACCGCCCCCTCCAGAGTACTGACATATGGCCGGTTTGAATTCAAAATAAACAGCACCTCTGGCTTCATTTCTTTCCAGTCGTTATAAAATTGCCCCAGTGCCGTAGCTCCATCTTTATCTCCTCCAGCATCGACGATCAGCTTATAGGCCGGGTCATAGATCACCCTGCTCATATCGCCCGGAACAATCGGCAAATCAGCGGCTGCAAGCCTTTCAGCAGGTGCAATAAGTTCAATTCCCTTTTGTTCAAAAATATTTCTCGCATCCCTCGCACGGTAATATGGATTAACGATGTCGAGATCGGCAACTGCTGTCCTGGTATTTGTTTTCCTTGCCTCGACTGCTAGATTAATAGAGATTTCTGTTTTACCGCTGCCAAAATGGCCGGTAATAATGGTGATGTCCGCACATTTTTTCACCGGTTCCCACCCCTTATTGAATGCGTTTTCATATTAAGTCATCTTCATTATATAAATTTCTTCCCGGCTTCTCTTTGATAAAAGTCACGTTTTTCACAAAAAAAGTGCAGTTATTCAACTTAAAAAGGAGTTCCAAGAAAGAACTCCTTTTTCATGTCTTATATCGCAAAGCTCAGAATCACTTTTTGCGGCATGTCCTGCTCTTCATAAACATCTTTTCTCAATCTCTCGCAAGAAGGCATCTCATACGAAAAATCTTCCACTGCTCCAGGAATCATTCCATTTGCTTTCAGTGCATTAAAAACTCTTTGCATTGCATCATCTGTGTCCAGGCAATCTTCAGAACCTTCATATTTAAAACAATCAACGCATGTTTCCACGATATTTGCATCAATCTGTTCCTGTATAAATACTAGTTTTGCTCCAGCCATCTTCTCACTTCACGATTTTCCAATTCAATAATCGTTGTTACGTTCATTATTGGCACCTCCATTTGGATTACACTATCATTATAGTAAGTAAAAAACCAAACAGGGGTGTTTTGCCATTTAGTTCATTTATTATTCACATCTTCTCGTCAAAAAGTTGTCAAAAACTCCTAAACAAAGGGATTTCTGATACCCGTGCAGGGATTTATCCGAGTTGATTCCCCGAACCACATGTAATTCAGTGAAAGCCAGCTTGATCCAGTAAACTCACATGGTAATTTCAATAATCTTCATCTGAATTCAGCGACTTCGATAGCGCACACAGCTATACTCTTTTCTTTTGACAGCTTTTCTCGTTTTCTCTTCAAACCTGTCTTAAGTTGGCTCTTTTTTGACAGCTTTTCTTGTTTTCCTCTCAAACCTGTCTTAAGTTCGCTCTTCTTTTGACAGCTTTTCTCGCTTTCTCCTCAAACCTGTCTTAAGTTCGCTCTTCTTTTGACAGCTTTTTTCGCTTTCTCCTCAAACCTCAAACCTGTCTTAAGTTGGTACAAAATAACTTCCATCAATCTAATAATCAGAAAAAAACAAATAGATAAACTTTAAGAATTGTAATTGACCTCGATGTAAATAGCTGATACTATCACTAGTATTATTTAAATCCATAATCTTTTCCTTGTATATGTTCGAGAATATGGCTCGGACGTTTCTACCATGCTACCGTAAAAAGCGTGACTACAAGGGACTTTGATATTTGCTATTCTTTTTGGCATCTATTTGTCCTTTGTGGTACTCCGGCAGCATAAAACTGCCGGAGTTTTTTATTTTTCTACCAAACGCAACCAGGAGGACAGCACACATGAAAAACTTTTTCCAGTTCGCAGAACGAAACACAACTTATAAACAGGAAACCCTCGCCGGAATTACGACGTTCCTGTCGATGGCGTACATTCTTGTCGTCAATCCATTAATCCTCAGCCAGGCAGGCATGGATAAGGGGGCTGTTTTTACAGCTACAGCTCTGTCAGCCATCATCGGGTCCCTTCTTATCGGTCTGCTTGCTAACTTCCCGATTGGGATCGCTCCAAGCATGGGCTTGAATTCATTTTTCACTTTTACCGTAAGCATCGGCATGGGAGTAAAATGGGAGGTCGCCCTTACTGGTGTATTCATCGCGGGTGTTCTGTTCGTCATCCTCAGCCTTTTGAAGATCCGCGAAAAAATCATCAATGTCATCCCACAGGATCTTAAGCATGCAATCGCGGCTGGCATCGGTTTCTTCGTCGCCTTCATCGGCTTGAAAAATGCGGGTATCATCGTTGGCAGCGAAGCGACTTTTGTCTCTATCGGCAACCTGACATCAGGCCCTGTCCTGCTTGCCCTCTTCGGCTTCATCGTCAGTATCATCATGATGGCTCGCGGAATCAGTGGCGGCATCTTTTATGGAATGGTGATTGCGACAATCGCTGGAATTTTAACTGGCTTGATTGAAAAACCTACAGCAATCGTCGGTTCGGTTCCTGATATCTCACCTACGTTTGGTGTCGTCTTCAATCACATTGGAGATATCTTCTCCAGATGTCCTTGCCGTCATTTTCACATTCTTGTTTGTTGCTTTCTTTGATACTGCTGGTGCACTTATTGCGGTAGCAAGCCAGGCTGGTCTGATGAAGGACAATAAAATTCCCAATGCGGGGCGTGCACTACTTGCTGACGCAGGGTCAGCTGTTGCTGGAGCTGTACTTGGCACCTCCACAACAGCGTCTTTCGTTGAATCATCAGCAGGCATCGCGGTCGGCGGTCGGACCGGCTTCACTTCAGTGATCATTGCGGCGTGTTTCGGTGTGGCAATGCTCTTCTCTCCGATCCTATCAGTCATCACGCCAGAAGTTACCGCCCCAGCACTCATTATTGTTGGTGCGTTGATGGCAACTGAAATCAGTAAAATCAACTGGAGCAATCTTGCAGTGATTATTCCTTCATTCGTCACAATCATCATGATGCCGCTCACCTTCAGTGTGGCAACAGGAATCGCCCTTGGTTTCATTCTTTATCCATTGATGATGCTCGGCATGGGCAAGCTTAGGGAAGTCCATCCGATTATGTACGTTCTTGGTTTCTTGTTTGTTGGTTATTTTATATATGTATAAAATAAGCCCCGTCACTCTATGTAAGAGGACGGGGCTTGTCCTTTTGCTTAAATCAATTCTAATTCGACCACGATTTTTTCACAGAGCTCATGCGTTACCAGCGAATCCTTTGCGCTAATTGAAGGTAATGAATTATTTCCGACCGCCTGGAGGAAATCAAAAATAATTTGCTCGAAGCCGCGCTTATGGAGGGTCGGCTCCCAGTCATTTCCTCCATGTCTCGTTTCATTCCTGTTTTCCTGAACAATGATGTCTGAAACATTCACTGCGGTTCTTTTTTGATTGGATTGGAATACTTCTACCTTTTCCTCGACAACGCCGCTGTCACGGTTCATAATTCCGATTGCGATTCCCTCTTCTGCCTGCAGCTGAATTACTACGTGGTGCAAAAAAGCTCCATTTTTCTTTCCGGTAACATTGATCTGCTTTATGTCGTAGGGAAACAACAATCTTAACGTATCGACCACATGGATAAAATCATCGAGTATGAAATGGCGTATTTCCCCAGGCAAGGCCTTCCTGTTTTTCTGCATGATTACCATATTCGGTTCTTTCAACTCAGCTAACTGTTTATACGCCGGCGCATACCTCCGGTTGAAACCTGTCATTAATATTAAGCCTTTATCCTCAGCCAGCTCTGTCAATTCCCTGGTTTTTTCATACTCATAGGCAATCGGCTTATCGACATACACATGGATACCAGCCAGCAGCAGTTTTTTTACAATTTCATGATGTGAGTCAGTTGCACTATGGACAAAAGCACCCTTAACTCCACTTTCAATTAGCTCCTCGAGACTTAAATGGATATGAGAAAATCTATACTTTGCAGCAAGAGTTTTCAGCTTGGAAATATCACGTGTATAAAGGTGGAATTCAACATCTCCCTTTTCCGCGAATACAGGCAGATAGGCCTTTTGAGCAATATCCCCTAAACCAATGATTCCGATCTTCAACATGTCGATTTCCCCCTACTAATTTTGATATATCAAGTGTACACAGGAACACGGACATTAGAAAAGCGCAAG
>NZ_BAUW01000017.1 GCF_000517385.1 Mesobacillus boroniphilus JCM 21738
GGACAACAAACAGAACTGAAGTTTATACACAAAAATAAGAAACCTATATGGTCTATGAATATATAAATAGCAAATAAATTTTAAAATCGGTTACTTCCTTAGAGTTACAAAGCATCTGAGCGATAAAGTAGGTGCATTTTAGGTTAATTAACAATTACAAGAAATGTGTATTGTATGTTAATCACAAGTTTATATTACTCAACGTTTTGGAAGGATATAATCAATCATTATCCATAAAAAAAAGTGCATTCTAAGTTAATTAAATTTTAGTTCCAATAAGGAATAAAAAAGGACTTGATAAAAAAAAAAGCGATTTTTATTCGCTCTTTTTTGGCTTTCTACCACTATTTCTTTTGTTTCGCTTGTGCTGTGAAAACTGATACCGGATTACACTTCCATAATATTTATCATGCATGCTTTCGTAATCTTTCCGATATACGATATCAGGATGGATGGTAATAAGAACGCTTTTCCCCTGAATATCGCGTTTAATTACAGACAAGTCTTCTAAAATATTCAAGTGTTCGGTGAGTGTTTTAGGAGTTACATTAATGTAATAAGCAAAATCTTTTAATTTTATGTGCTCTAATTTCCCTTGTGTTTCTATTAAATTTAAATTTTCAAATAAATTTTTAGATATGTCTGTACGAATATCTACATCGGGGTTCCATACAAAATAATAGGTTTGATAATGAAAGTACGGAATCATTTTATAAAAAGTCCCCAAAGCATTACCCAATGCTTTATTTTCCATTAACTGTTTTAATTTTTCTTGATACACTTGAGTAAACACCTCTTTTATCTTTTCCCCCATGATATGAAATTCTTTATTAATTATATAAATTGTACTCCTCTTATCTTTAGGTTCTGTATCGTGTTTATCATTCTAAGGTATTTAAATCGTTTTAATAACGTCATCGCTCTTCGCTTTCCAACACACATTACTTTTGCAATTTCCTCGGAGGATAATGGTTTCCCATCCAAACCTACTAACTGACCTTTGCTTCTCATCGTAATTTTAGTGAGAAGTTTGAAATAGGCGGATGCTTCTTCTATTGTGATTTCTGAAATGATATTTCTAACCTTCTTGTTAATAAAAGCAACGAAAAATTCTTTCTTCTTTAAGCCTTTGTTTTTGTTGTGTCGTTTCCTTTCCTTTAATTCTTTAAATGCAGCATCAGACTTTTTACTACGTGGAAATTCATCATCTCTTAGAATTCTATCTATGCGAACGTTTTTTCCTGTTGATTTATCAATATGTAATAGGTACCTTCCACATTCAGTTTTGACTAATATGATATTCTCACCTTTCACAGCGTTACCCCCTAAAATGAATAATAAAACAGAGAATCTGTCAGCCTATTTATATTACATATGAAAGGGCATTCACCTTGTTTTACGTGAATATTTCGATATAATTGGTGAAGAATCTGTATATTTCATTTTGGGGGTTATAAACTTGAATTGTAAATGTGGAGGTATATTAATAGTTATCGCTATTGAAGAACCACCTTCCCATCTAACGAAAGCTGATAAATTATTATATAATCGCGTCTGTGATGTACAGTGCATGAAATGCGAGAACATTTTTTATTCGCAGCCATATGACGATGGAAGGATAATAAACTGCATTAGACCCACAAAAGAAATATAATGTGGGTCTTATTCTTATTGTAAACAAATCCCCTATTTAGCCTTTTTAATTTCTTGAATAAAGTCCACCAATTCATTAATCATCTTGGCAAATTTATCCTTTTTCAATTCATGCTCCCATATTCTCTTAATATTCCATTCTTTTGCTTTGTAATATTTGGTTGCTTCCTTATCTCTTCCTCCGTTCCGTTCGAGCTTTTTAATCCAATATTCCAAATTACTCTTTGGGAAATGCCCATGTACTTCACAACCATGCCAGAAACAAGAATCAATAAATATAACTATCTTGTATTTTTTTATGCTTATATCAGGCTTTCCAAACAACGTCTTGTCATTTTTCTTATAACGGACTCCTTTATTCCACAAAGCTTTGGTCACGTTATCTTCTAGTTTAGAACGGGACTTAATGGATTTCATCATACGGCTTCTTGTTTCTTCAGAAACGGTATCTACCACGACGATAACAGCTCCTTTAAATCAACTGCTATATAATTTCCCTCTATGAGTCTCAAGAAACACAGTAATTTCCCTTCCATTAACAAAGGGCTAAGGAATACAGATTCCCTAGCCCAATACCAACTTTTTTATTTTCTCCCCATTTAAGTTTTGTTATTCTGCTCCTCATTTTCTATTTGCCTCATACGATTGTTAAACAAAACCTCAAATGACAAATCTTCGTATTTATCCAGATTTTCCATTTCATTAATTATTTGCAGTGCAATTTCACGATAAGGAAAGTTATCCATTTGTCCATAACATTCATCAAGCCACATGTGAAAGTAGTCTAGGATATCCTTCAAACTCCCTTTAAATAAGTCATATCTCCCTACCGATTTAATTACACACAATCGATAAGTCTCATTTAAATCTAGATTCTTCCCCTCATCCTGAGTCGCCCCAATTAAGCACCATATTGTCACATCGTGTTTATTTGCAAACTGCAGATATGATTTTAGCTGCGTCAACTTAATTCCATTTAATGTTGTTTTCTCATCTATGAAAAGAAAATGACCGCAGAATGGAATAAATGTATCAATATCACCAACATATAATGTCTCGCTCTCGCTATCTTCAGTTGGCGAACTATCCAGGTACCTTTTCATGCACTTATAAAACAGGTCAAGGTCCCATCTGTGTGAAAAAGCATCAACATTTTGGATAGTCTTAGGAACCGGGATTTCTTTTGGGGAATACTCTCCAAATTTTGCTTCCAGCATTTCTGTAAACAAGCTTTTATCATTTCCCAAGTGTCCAGGAAGGAAAACAGTCTTCTCCGTTTGCTATCGCTAGGTAGTTTGTCTAATGCGTCAATCCCGAATTTTGTCATTGCTTTTATTGTCCACCTCAAACTATTTTTATTTTTCCCCTTTTATCAAAATATGCGCTGCTATTTAGTTTATGAACCCATTATTCTACGAACTTTTTCATTTTTAGAAAAAAATTTCAAAACCTTTATCACATTTATTTTTGGTTTTCAATATAGAATCAGTCAAATCCACATTGTAGAATACTTATACTTCAAAGAACTGAAGGACAAAAAACGAGGGGGATACTTTAATGTTGATACAAGATTTACCTGAATACATAACACCTTTACAACTCAAGGACTTCTTACGAATCGGTCAACGGCAAACTTATCAACTGATAAAAACAAACGACTTTCAAGCAATGAAGTTAGGAGAATACAACCTTTTCTCAAAAGAAAAATTCACGAATTGGTTAGAGGGAGGAATTTCCGGATGAAAATTTCAAACCAAAGGTTGGATTCATTTCCAGATATCTTAACCGTGATGGAATTAAAAGAGATGCTAGGTATAGGTCGTGAACAGGCGTATGAACTTGTAAAAGCAAAAAATTTCCCTGTAAGGAGAATTGGCAGAAGAATCATCATATATAAGCCAAATCTAATCAAATGGCTGGAAAGCGATTCCGCGTCATAATGTTTTTGGAAGATTTTAAGTCTTGTTGACATATAGGTGTTTGCGGCGTAATAAGAAAGAAGAATTTATATTTGGAGGGGATACATATGAATATTAAGAAACGGGGAGACAAATACACTTGTGTCATCGATGTTGGAACAGATGGGGAGAGAAAGCAAAAAAGAATAACAAAATCGACCAAAAAGGAAGTATTAGCAGCAATTCACGAGATTAAATCGCAAGTAAACAAAGGTTCCTTTATCGAACCTAGTAAAATGACTTTTACAGATATAACAAACAAATGGTTAGAGGAGAAAGAAAACGATTTAAGATACTCTACTCTTAAAACTTATAAGCAAGTTTTGAAATCAAACATATTACCTAAACTAGGTCATTTAAAGATATCCAAAATCACCCATGGAACATTAACTTCATTTGTAACCCAAATGAATAAAGAATATAAAAAGAATTATGTCGCCAAACACATCGCCTTATTAAAAATGATATTTGAATATGCCTTATATCACAAACATATTGTTACCAACCCTACTATAAAAATAGTGAAAAAAGAAGAAAGAAAGACAGTTAATTCCGTTTGGTCCGAGGAAGAAGTGAAAAGTTTTTTAGAAGTAGCCAGAACTTATTCCTATTACCCAGCCTTCTTGATAGCAATATCTTGTGGATGTAGGAGAGGCGAAATCTTAGGAATGTCCTGGGATGCCATTGACTTTGAAAATGGAAATATTTATATCACGCAAACTCTATCTAGTGATGGAAAACTACTTGAAGAGAAAGCAAAAACCGAGCAATCAATAAGGACCATTAAAGTTCCGTCAAACGTATTAGCAGAATTAAAGGTTTTGAAAGACGAATTTGAAGTCAAGAAAAACGTTTTAAAAGGGAATTACTTAAAATACAATCTAGTTGTCTCCTCTAAGGAAGGTACACCTATAAATCCAAGAAATATCGGGAGAAGTATGGACTCAATCATAAAAAAAGCAGGGGTACCCAGAATAACTTTCCATAGTTTGCGCCATGCACATGCTACGTTACTTATGCAAAAGGGAGTTAATATAAAAGTGGTTTCTGAGAGATTAGGGCATTCAAAAATACAAACAACTATGGATATATATACGCATGTTCCTACTACTCTACAAGACGAAGCGGCAGAGATATTCGGAAATATAATTAAATGAAATATCAAAAAGGCAAACAGATGCTTTTTTATCTCACCCAGCCATAAAAAGGCATCCTTAGCGTAATAGGGTGCCTTTTTAGTTTTAGATATTTCTTTAAATACCGTGGGTTGTTCTGCTACCACTTCTGCACCAGTTAACAAAATGTTCACAGTTGTTAAAAATCAAGTTGTAATTTGCCTCACCAATTCTTGAGTAAGCTCTGGTAATTACGGATTCCTTAGAATGAGTGCGTACACTATTAATTACTCTTAATTCCCCACCTCTTCTGAATGATTCTAAACTATCAACCCTTACTTCACCATCTTGATAATGGATTACCTGATTATCGCCAAGGTAAATAGCATGGTGAGAATATCCAGGAATTCTTATTCCTCCTGTAACGCTCAAATGGTCAGCATACTCTAAGTCAGATTCACTTCTCAGTTCCTTCATATCTCTAAGAACCTTCGCCATGTCAGGAAATGTAGTAGGAGGCTTGGGACCTGATTTAACTACGTTACCAACCGTTTGCGCTAGTCTGTCGGCACCTTCAACCACTTTACCCATTGTAGGGTTATGTTCCTTTATTAAATCCTTCATGTCTGTTCTAAACTCTTTCCCGACCTCTTTCACTCCTGATACCAGTTCTTTGTTAGCTTCATGCATTTCTTCTAGGAACCATTTAACATTTTTGAAGAACTCCATTTCAATTATCCTTTCCTGATTAATAATACCTATTTTCCATTATATGGTATTAACCTTTACAAAAAAAAGATTTTTTGACTTAAGTGGATAATTAATTTTAAAACTATAGCCTTTTAGCCAACATTCTTGTGAAAAGAAAGTAGGAGAGAATGTGACCAAAATGTGACCATACGAACCATTCAAAAGCTAAATTAAAACAAAATGAATCAAAAAAAGAAGAATCCTTATTATATAAGGATTCTTCTTGTATGATTCCTACTGGGTTCGAACCAGCGACCTCTACCCTGTCAAGGTAGCGCTCTCCCAGCTGAGCTAAGGAATCGTTATCGTGTTTGTCCTGTTTTTAACGAGGACATTTATTAATATATACTGGAATAATGGTAATGTCAATATAATTTTTTCACAAATACCCTAATCTATAAATTCTTAATTGCCTCAAGTACACTTGAAAAGAAATTCTTCATTATCTCTCCGCTCGGTAAACCAGCAATGAAAGGTTTCATGCCAATAGCCCGCTTTATGAACTTCCTTCCTCGTTTCCGTTCCTATCCAGTTCCCTTGAGTATCAAATACCTTACTCATTCTCCATAATCTCACCTCCTTCTAAATTATACCATATACCTTAGTAATTTTACGAACTAATGTTCTGAAAATATTGAATAAAGAACTAATGTTCGGTTATAATAAGGATAGAACATATAAGGAGTGGAAACACATGAATACCCTTCTTGAAAAATCACTTAATGAAAACCTTCCTGTTGAGATGATCTATCTGGCTGCAAATAACCAGATTACCCAGCGGAGGATTATTGTAAAAGAATTGCATGAACGTTATTTTAAAGCATTTTGTTTCCTCAGGAAGGCAGACCGCCTTTTCAAAAAAGATAACATTCTTTCTGTTATGCCCGAAAGATCCAAACTGCTTAAATCAAGCTAAAAAAAGAAGCCCTTTAGTAAGGACTCCTTTTATATTTATTAATTTGCTGTCTTGGGTTTTACTGAACCTTTATCTTTAATAATCAACTGAAGTGCAACAAGGAGTACGAAAAGACCAAGACCGATTATATCTGTCATACCTTCTGGATAGATCAGCATTATTCCGCCTACAATCCCCAGCACTCTTTCCCACCAGTATAATTTTCTCAGCCAGAAACCGATTATGCCTGCACCAATCGCCAGCATACCTGAAATGGCAGTGAATACCACCCAAATTAATTCTATCCATGTAGTGTCAATCATCAGGAGTTGAGGTGATAACACGAACATATAAGGTATGATGAAAGCGGCAATCGCCAGCTTGGCCGAATTCACACCTGTCCGCAGAGGTTCTCCGCCGGAAACACCTGCAGCCGCGAATGCTGCCAGCGCAACCGGAGGTGTGATATCGGCAATAATACCGAAATAGAAAACAAATAAGTGAGCAGATAAATCCGGTATACCCAAAAGAATGATTGCAGGTGCTGCAATTGTTGATGTGATAACATAGTTAGCTGTCGTAGGCGAACCCATACCTAAGACGAGTGCTGCAACCATTGTTAACATCAAAGTTGGAATCAAGTAACCACCTGCAAGATCAAGCAAGCCATTTGCAAGCTTTAATCCAAGACCAGTCTTCGTAACTACCCCAACAATGATACCTGCTGCAGCTGTAGCTGCTGCTACACCCAGTGCTGTCCGCGCACCATCGACAAGTGCATCGATCGCATCCCTAAAACCGATTCTCGTCTCTTTGCTAACAGCACTCACGACAATCGTAGATAGGATCGACCACAAAGCAGCACGCATGATGCTCATACCACTTATCATCAAAATAATCACAATCAGGATTGGCAAAAGAAGGTAAATCTTTTTAAGCACTTCTTTTCTGTCAGGCATTTCTTCATCAGATAAACCGCGCAGCCCAATCCTTTTCGCTTCAAAGTGAGTCATGATCCAGATACCTGCAAAATATAACAAAGCCGGAATGGTCGCTGCCTTAGCGATATCCCAATACGTGATTCCACCACCAATGAATTCAACCATCAGGAATGCTGCCGCTCCCATGATTGGAGGCATGAGCTGCCCTCCGGTTGAGGCCGCAGCTTCTACAGCACCGGCGAATTCTTTGCGGTAGCCAAGCTTTTTCATCATCGGAATCGTAAATGAACCAGATGTAACAACGTTAGCCACAGAGCTTCCACTGATTGTTCCCTGCAGGGCGCTGGAGAAAATCGCAACCTTAGCTGGTCCACCAGTACTTTTACCTGCAACAGCTACAGCTAGATCATTGAAATATTGTCCTACGCCAGTCTTTACCAGGAAAGCACCGAACAATAGGAATAAGAAGATGAATGTTGATGAAACTCCTAAAGGTGTTCCAAGAATACCCTCAGTTGTAAAGAACATTGTCTGGACGAGAGATTCCAGATCAAGTCCTCTGTGTGCCAGGAACCCTGGCATATAAGGTCCATAAAGGGCGTAAACCATGAATAAAGCTGCAATAATCGTGATTGGCAAGCCAACCGTCCTTCGAGTCGCTTCAAGGACCAGCAGGATAGCGGCAATACCGATGTAAAAATCAGTTGGTGTTAAACGCCCGACCCGATTGACGAGTTCATCGATCATTACAGGCCAATAGGCTCCGACTGCAACAGCAATCACAGCCAAAAGCAGGTCGTACCAGGCTACCTTTTTCACTTTTAGGTTCTTCTTCCTTGCCGGGAACAACAAGAAAATAAGTGCCAGAGCGAATCCAAGGTGAATTGAACGCTGCAGTTGGGCAGTCAGAACACCAAATATCGAGGTGTATAGCTGGAACACTGAGAAAGACAGAAGTCCGAAGAAGACAATCCATCCCATCTTGCCTGCCAATTTTCTAGTTGCGGCCTCCGGATCATACTTTTCCAGAAGCTCTTGTTGTTTTTCTAGAGATACCGTTTCTTCATTTGTCGTCAAGGATATTCACTCCTTCCAATTGGTTCAATAAACTAATTTTCTCAATCTTTATCCGTACCCTTGACCCTGGCTCAATCGCCTTAGACAATGGGTACGTTATATCTTCATAAATCAGGGTGTGGTTTGCCCGAACCTGGCCAAGCCTCATGTCGAAATGCGAAAATTCCCTGTTCATTTTTGTAATATAGTACTTGCCATCCTTCATTTCAAAGTTCTCTCCATCCGCAATTTCTGAAGGCATACCAATCGCAAAATCTTCATACTCCAGTTCGTACTGTCTGATTTTATCGCTTTCAGTAACTTTATAGCTTTCAATCACATCTGACAAATGGATAGAGTGCTTATACTTTATTTTAAAGGTTTCCCCTGCATTAATCGGTACATAGCAGAGTATATCATTACTTTCAGGTGCTTGAAAAACTAAAGCTTGTTTGTAAGGGATATTGATTGAGATAATTGCTAAAAAAATAATGAGGGTTAACAGAACGAAGATTTTTGGTTTAATCCAGTTTAAATTCATATCACTAGCCTCGTCTGTCCAATGTCTCCGATGGAGTACTTTCTTTATATCAGTAAAAAATAGACCGGTTTGAAGTTCGGTCTACCTGCCTGGGTTTTAATCAATTGGGCCTTCCTTGTTAAAGGCCTTATATTAAAGATGAATTGACCGGGCAATGTCCTACAGGACTGTCCGGCCAATTTCATACTATTACTCAGCTGCCTTAATACCTTTTTCATCATAGTATTTCTGTGCTCCTGCGTGGACTTCAATTCCAACACCGTTTAGCGCATTTTCCAGCTTGATTTGCTGAGCTTTTGCGTGTGTTACCTGGTCAAGATTTTCAAAGATTGACTTTGTAATGTCATAGACAAGTTCCTCAGACAAGTCTGCTTTTACAACAAGCATCGCAAGAACTGCCACTGTCGGCACTTCTGAATCAAGTTTATATGTTCCAGAAGGTACTGCTTCTTTTGCATAGTATGGATATTTTTCAATTAGCTCATCAGCTTTGTCAGCTTCAATTGGTACAATCACAACATCTTCAGTTGCGGAAAGCTCTTCAACAGCTGCTGTTGGTGTTCCAGCCGTTACGAAAGCCGCATCGATGTTGCCATCTTTAATGCCGCTTACTGATTCATCAAAGCTCAAGTCCTGCTTTTCGATATCATCTAGTGAAAGGCCGTGGACTTCAAGGATTTGTTCAGCATTCGCAGCCGTACCAGAACCTGGTGCACCGATTGAGATCTTTTTGCCTTTAAGATCTTCTACTGATTTGATTCCTGATTTTGCTGTTGTAACGATTTGGATTGTTTCAGGATACAAAGTTCCGATTGCCTTGATATTGTCAATCTTGTTTCCATCAAACATCAGTTTACCTTCAGTTGCATAGGAAGCGATGTCAGTTTGTGTGAAGGCGATTTCACCTTTATCATCCTTAATGCTCTGCATGTTTTCTGCAGAAGCCCCTGTAGTTTCAGCATTTGTGCTAATCCCAGTAGCATCAGAGACAATTTTGGCAAATGATCCGCCCAACGGGAAGTATGTACCGCCTGTCCCACCAGTAAGGATACTCATGTATTTTGGCTTTTCTTCTGATTTTCCTTCTCCGCTGCCCTCTTCTTCAGAGCCGCCGCCACATGCAGCCAGTAACATTGAAAGAACCAGCATTAATGCAGTGAACAAAAGAAACTTTCTTTTTTTCATCAGAATTCCCCCTTATAGAAATAGAATTGTTCAACATAATCTTAACATAAGACTTCACACAATTGTCAAACATGTTACTTACTATCTAACTTTCTTGCCCGATACACATAGGTTGCCATAAAAGATTTTTCAAAATACATATGCTAAAATCATGATGATAAGAAAAGCGTAAGTGCCTTGGTCAGCCCCGACAAGCGCTGGAGGGCCGACCAGTGAAGGCGTTCTTTGACTTCATTGGGCGGACCGAAGCGACTCGAGGGGCTAGGCGCTGAAGCTGGACATTTTTAGAAGAAATCTATACATTCTTATTTGTTAGCTAGATAAATGCAAAAGAATTGATTTGGAGGTTAATGAATGGATTTTCCAATGGGCAAAATAAAAGAAATCACGCTTCAAAGCAAGGAACTTGGAGAAGAAGTGACCATGCTGGTATACTTGCCTGCCAACTATTCTCCCTTATATAAATATTCATTACTAATCGCACAGGATGGCCGGGATTATTTCCAGCTCGGACGGATTGGAAGGATTGCAGACGAGCTCCTTGGCAAAAAGGAAATTGAAAACGTCATCATAATAGGAATACCATATGAATCTGTGGAGGATAGACGGCGAAAGTACCATCCAAAAGGAGAGCAGCACAAAGCCTATATCCGTTTTCTCGCTCATGAGCTTGTTCCATATTTAGATGAACAATATCCTACCTACCAAATGGGCATGGGCCGCGCATTGATTGGCGATTCTCTCGCAGCCACTGTTTCCTTGCTTGCCGCGCTCCAGTATCCGCACACATTTGGAAAGGTACTTCTTCAGTCACCTTATGTAAACGAAGATGTATTCACAGCCGTAAAGGACTTCCGCCAACCTGAATTGCTCCATATTTACCATACTGTTGGAGAGAAAGAGACAGTCGTAAAAACGACATCTTCCAAAAATAAAGACTTCCTTACACCAAACAGGGAGCTTTCGAAGATTTTCAAGGAGAAAAGCTTTGGATATTTTTACGATGAGTTCAGCGGAGACCATACATGGACTTACTGGCAGCCAGACCTAAAGCAGGCAATAAGACAAGTGTTTTCCTAATATATGCTTCTTTATTTTATATATTTTGAAAATTTGTTATAATGAATGGTAAATCAAAATATAGTCTTTCAGTAAATCGATATGAACCACACTAATGAAACGGGGGTACCTGAGATGAAATTTGGTATTGTCATTTTCCCATCAAAGAAAATCCAGGATTATGCAAATTCAATGAGAAGGCGCTATGATCCTCACTATGCGTTAATCCCGCCTCATCTAACATTAAAGTCATCCTTTGAAGCAACAGAGGAAGAAATCAAGGAAATCGCAAATAAGCTTGATTCAATCTCGAGAACTTTCAAACCAGTCAACATCAAGATCACCAAGATTGGTTCCTTTAAGCCCGTTAACAATGTAATTTACTTAAAGGTTGATTCACCAGAAGAGTTGGAAAAGCTTCATAATGAGCTTAACGCAACATTTGACGGAAATCAGGAGTATAACTTTGTACCACATATTACTATCGGACAAAACATGTCGGATGATGAACATTCAGATGTATATGATTCATTAAGGATGTCAAAAGTGCATTATGAAGATACCGCCGACAGAATTCACTTACTGTACCAGCTTGATAATGGTTCGTGGACAGTATATGAAACATTTAGGCTTGGAAAGGAATAATCAAACGTGGAAGTGAAAATTGTAAACAACGAACAAGAATTAGCAGATGCATTCAAGGTACGCAAGACCGTTTTTATTTATGAGCAAAATGTTCCGGAAGAAGAAGAAATCGATCGATTCGAATCCGACTCTGTTCATTTTGTATTATATGATGATAACCGAAAAGCAGCTGGTGCCGGGAGATTCCGTGTATTGGACGGAATCGGCAAGGTGGAACGAATTTGCGTTTTAAAAGAAAAACGCAAAACCGGTGCTGGAGTCGCGGTCATGAATAAAATCGAGGAATATGCCAAGTCACGAGGCATATCAACCTTGAAGTTGAACGCACAGACACATGCTATCCCATTTTACAGCAAGCTGGGATATGAAACGGTATCAGAAGAATTCATGGATGCCGGAATACCACATAGAACGATGAAAAAATCTATTTAAATTTACTTAAACTCCATTCTTAAATGAGTGGAGTCTTTGTTTGAAATAACAAAAAAAGGCACTACAGCTGAGTTTAAATTGACTCGCTGTAGTGCCTTCCTTTTCCTGTTACTTCAGCATATGCCTTGCTGACCACTAAAGGATTTACCTTCTTCTTGTAAACTCGATTCGTATTAGAGAAGCTTATTTCAGAGACTGCTAACTGCATTTTTGCCACAGGCTGCTGATTCTTCCGCTTTGGCATGGAGCTCCTGCTTGCTCCCATTGTTCCTGCCCCTGTTCTACAGGATCTTCTTTGCGGATTCTTGCAATTTCATTTATCTGGAAAGGATCATAATCTGTCCCTATTTCACGCTCAGCATATTGTATATATTGATAATTTGTTACTGGAAGAATGTATCCCATTTTGCTATCCCCCATGTATAATTATTTTTATCACTATATTCTTCTTTTCCTTTTCCCTGTTTATGACCGTACCAAACTTCTAATAAAAATTTTTCCGGCTGGATCACAAAGTATTTATGGATGCAGAAAACACCTTTTGTTAAAAATTTTATTCTGCTATGATAGAGATTGTGCTATTTTGGTCGGAGATGAGGGAAAACATGAAAACAGCCAAGTATAATCAACAGTTAATAAGCCTCGATCAGTATAATCGTGAGGATTATCAAAAGCTTTTTGATGATGGAAAAAAAGGGATGCTCACCTGTTCTGTATGCGGAGGCCCTGTCCGTCTTTACCTCGGCATTAAGGACAAGCCCCATTTCTATCATCGCCTTTCCTCAAAAGGAGATTGCAGTGAACAAAATGAATTCTCCCCTTCCGCTCCACCTTCCGAGGAAGTGGAATATATCGAACGAAATGGGTTCCGGATCCCGAAGGCTCGTTCCATTACGGCTGAAGCCGAAAAAGAGGAAAAATTCATATTCCCGCGGGAAGTAAAGATTCCTTTACCTTTTAATCCGCTCCCACCGGCTAAACCCGGGGTTAAGTTAAATTATTTAAAACAACTGAAAGAAGCAGCGATCCACTTTGATGGCAACCAGGAAAAAGCTGTTGTTTCAACAGATGGGCCATTGTTAATTTTAGCGGGTGCCGGAAGTGGAAAGACAAGAGTGCTGACTGCGAGAACCGCCTTCATGATTGAAGAAAAGAAAATTGATCCAGGTTCAATCATGCTTGTTACCTTCACAGCAAAGGCTGCCGCTGAAATGAAGAAACGGATTGCCCTTTACCCGGGAATGTCCCCCGCTAAGGTTAATCAGCTGATTGCTGGCACCTTCCATAGCATCTTTTACCGAATCCTTTGTTTTCATGACCGTGAAAATTGGTCATCAGACAAGCTGATGAAAAAAGAATGGCAGCGGGAACAGATATTAAAGGAGGCTGGCAGAAAGCTCCAGCTGGATGAAAAAGAGTTTGCCTATGATCTGGCACTACAGCAAATCGGTTTATGGAAAAACACGATGATCATGCCACGCGAAGTTAAGCCAGAATCTCCATGGGAAGAAAAGGTGGCTTTGCTGTATAAAGACTATGAAGCTGCTAAAGACAGGCAAAAATTATTCGATTTTGATGACATGCTTCTCGGCTGTTATAAGCTTTTTAAGGAAAAGCCTGAAATACTGGAAAGCTATCAAAATCGTTTTCAATATTTTTTAATAGACGAGTTCCAGGATATTAATAAAGTTCAATACGAACTCATGAAAATGCTCTCTGACAAGCATGGAAATGTTTGCGCTGTCGGCGATGACGACCAGTCAATCTATTCATTCCGGGGCAGTGACCCTGCCTACCTGTTTAACTTTAAGTCAGATTTCAAAAATATTGAATTAATCCTTTTAAATCAGAATTACCGGTCGCCGCATGAGATTGTCGAGACAGCCAACACTTTGATTTCTGCCAATCTAACTCGCCATGAAAAAGAAATGCGGCTCAGTTTTCTGGTGAATGCCCGCCAATAATCTTCCATCCTTATGATGAAGAAGAAGAAGCAACGATGATTCTGACAGATATAAAAGAACAGATCGAACAAGGTGAACGCCCCCGTGATTTCGCCATTCTGTTCAGAACGAATGCAGCCAGCCGTGCAGTATTCGAGAGGCTGGCGAATTCTAGCTTGCCCTTCCGACTTGATCAGGATATTGAATCCTTTTACGAGCGTTTCATGGTAAAAGGAATGCTGTCATTTCTTCGGCTAAGCATGAATCCAGATGACTCAGAGGCAATCAAAAATATCCTTCCATCACTATTTTTAAAGCAGTCGGTTTTCCGCGATTTACAGGCGAATAGCATCCTGAACGATTGTTCCATGCTTGAAGCACTTACCCATGTGAAAACCGGATTTGCCTTTCAGGAACAAAAGCTGAAAAGACTCATACCGATTGTACGCTCTCTGGCTTCCCTATCGCCGGTAGCGGCAATTGATATAGTTGAAAAGGACCTTGGATATCAGGACTTTATCAAAAAGCGGGGAAATGAAGGAAACCAGCTTGAAAAGGGGTCGGACGACATACGGGATTTAAAAGTGGCGGCACGCAGCTTTAAAACCGTCGGAGAATTCATCGAACATGCAGACCATATGACAGCCATGAACGCTGAAATTAAACGGAGCAGCAGGAACCTGACTGACTCTATCACATTAAGCACCATTCATCGAGCCAAGGGGCTGGAATATGGAAATGTCTATATAATTGGCACCGTAGACGGAAGCATCCCGCATGATTATGCTTTGGATGCATCTCGTAACGGGGACTTGCTGCCTCTTGAAGAAGAACGCCGTCTGCTCTATGTTGCAGTGACAAGGGCCGAAAAAAACTTGTTCATTTCCGTTCCCCAAAGAAGACGTGGAAGAAAAGCAAATCCTTCACGCTTTTTGTCCAACTTAAAAAGAAGAATGCCAAATCAGGACCTGAGTTTATGACCCCAGGTCCTGATTTGGCATTCAAGAATTACTTCTTGTTGATCATTTTAGAGATCTGGCCAAAATCGAGCTGCTTTCCATCCTTAACAATGGATTCAACAATCTTGTCTTCCATTTCTTTACTCACAGGCTTGTTAGCCATTTTGGAAACACGGCGGATTACGCCTCTTACAGTTTGCTCATCTTTAAAGTTCGCATTTTGTAATGAATTCGCTAACTCAAATACATCATTCATATTTACGCCAGTTTTTTTCTCTATATTCTTGAAGAAATTATTATCCATATAAATCACGCCTCCTTCTTAAACTACTCTATTGTATGAAGGAAGCATGAAATGGTGAAAGAGAGACTGTAAAAATCAGCAATAGTCCAGGCAGAAAAAGCTGTTCCGAATTGGAACAGCTTCTCCTTCTTTACTCTTAGTTGTAGAAGCTTGCTCCTACAATAATCAACAAAATGAACAATACAACGATCAATACGAAAGTGGAGCCTCCGTAGCCGCCGCCGCCGTAGCCATAGCCTCCGCCGCAAAACCCACCATAACCGTAGCCCATTCTTCTTCACCTCACTTTTTATTACTCAATAGCAATATATGTGAGGCGTAATGAATATGTATGGGCGAGCCCCCACCCATTTAGAAATCATGGACTAAATGTGATCAAAGTCTGGGAAATGGCAGGATATAAATTCATCATATAAATCAATACTAAGGTTTCCTCTAGAATCCATTTCTGCATAAAAGACTTGATGTGGCTGAAATCCTTTAGCCTGGATTTTTGCAATCAGTTCAACTTTTTCCAGACCAGTTTGCCTTAAGTTTTCCTCGATAAATTTACCGTCCATCATAACAGACACCGAAGCAGACTCTGCTTCCCTTTTAATTCCAATATCTTCATACTTTAAAGGCTGTTTGGCTTTTTTCAATAAAACACTCAATTCTCCATTGGAGTCAAGCGAAGCAAACTCAACATCAGCTACCTTGAATACACTTTTCTTGCGGAGTTGTTCAAGGAGTTCATCTAGACTGTATTTCTCTTTCCGCATATTTTTTTCGAGAATATTGCCATTTTCAATGAATGTAGTTGATTTCCCCTCAACTATATTGCGAAATGATCTGCTTCTTAAGGAAATCGTTGAAATCGCCAAAGGGACGAATGACCAGACAACCAAGCTGGCAATTCCATCCCTCAAGCTCAAATCAGGATCCATCGCTAATGTACCAGCAATATCACCCACAGTGATACCTACGATATATTCAAAAAATGACAGACTAGATAACTGCTTTTTCCCTAGAAGCTTTGTGATGATGAACAAGCCTATAATCAGCATTATAGAGCGTATAATGGTTCTAAGAATATCCGGCATTAAATCATCCCTTGAAACGCAGAATCAGCCTTTTGGCTTAAAAATCAGTGCGCCGATAAAACCGAAGATTACAGCAGCCGATATACCGGAACTCGTGATTTCGAACATGCCTGTCAGGACACCGACCAGCCCGTGCTGCTCTGCTTCCTGAAGCGCTCCATGAACAAGCGAATTCCCAAAGCTTGTGATTGGAATCGTAGCACCTGCTCCTGCAAAGTCGATTAGTGGTTCGTACAGTCCAAAGCCATCAAGGACAGCACCAATGACAACAAGCAGGCTCATCGTGTGCCCTGGTGTCAATTTCGCGATATCAAACATTAGCTGTCCGAATACACAGATCATGCCTCCGACAACAAAGGCCCAGAAAAACATTGGTAGCAAAGCGATTCCTCCTTTCTAGTTCATTTCAATTGAGACCGCATGGGCAATACATGGAATGGATTCTTTTTGCTGGAACGATAGCGGTGACAACAGAGCTCCTGTAGCAACAACAAGTATTTTCTTATAGACACCATCTTTCATTTGGTTTAATAAATGGCCATATAACACGGAAGCAGAACATCCTGCTCCGCTGCCACCAGATTGGACCGGCTGGTCATCGTTATAAATCATCAACCCGCAATCCTGAAATTGTTCCTTGGTTATATCCAGTCCAGATTGCTGCAGAAGCTCGTATGTAGTAGCCTGCCCAATCCTTCCAAGATCACCTGTTACAACTAAATCATAATAAGATGGATCACGATTCAAATCTTTAAAGTGGGCAATGATCGTATCCGATGCAGCAGGCGCCATTGCTCCGCCCATATTAAATGGATCCGAAATTCCCATATCGACTACTTTTCCGATAGTGCAGATGTGGTTACAATCTTTCCCTGTTTAACCGAATTGTCCGTTACAACAGCAGCTCCTGCTCCGGTTACAGTCCACTGCGCTGTCGGAGGCTTTTGTCCGCCATATTCTGTCGGGTAGCGGAATTGTTTTTCCGCCGCCGAATTGTGGCTTGATGCGCCGGTTACAGCCTTCTTTGCTCCCTGGTAGTTTACAATAAATGATGCCAGAGCAAGACCCTCCATAGAGGTAGAGCAAGCACCGAAGAGACCAAAATAAGGGATTTCCATAGCCCTCGCCGCAAAACTAGTCGGTGTGATCTGATTGATTAAATCTCCTGCCAGCATGAACTGCATGTCCTCTTTATTGAAGTTTCCCTTTTGCAACGCAGATTTAATTGCTTCTTCAAGCAAAACTCTATGTGCTTTTTCGTAAGAGTCTTCCCCCATCCATAAATCGTCATGAAGGACATCAAAGTCAGCTGCGAGTTTTCCCTCAGCTTCAAAAGGACCGCCGGATGTTCCCCATGATTCAATGACAGGCTGATTCGTAAATTGCCATGACTGCTTTCCAATCAACATTTACAGCACCCCCATCATTATCAGCAAAGTTTTTACTAGTGCAACGACAAAGGCTGCAAAGACTCCAAATAAGATTACGGATCCTGCCAATTTAAACATATTTCCACCGACACCAAGAACAAAGCCTTCAGTACGATGCTCAATAGCTGCTGCAATAACAGAATTCCCAAAGCCAGTCACCGGGACGGCACTTCCCGCACCTGCAAATTGACCGAGATGGTCATAGACACCGAATCCTGTCAGCAGCATGGAGAGGAAAATCATCGTAGCAACTGTCGGATTTCCAGCTGTTTGTTCGGTAAAATTAAAAAAGTATATATAAAAATAGGTTATTGCCTGACCAATTGTACAGATCAAACCACCAACCAAAAATGCTTTAATGCAATTTTTAACCACTGGGCGTTTAAGTTCATGCTTTTGTTCCAGCTGTTGATATTGTTGCTGTTCAGGTGTCATCTTTTGCTTTTTTTTATCCCCCATTTCACCCATCCTTTCTTAAGTCAATTCTTTTTTCAACGAAATAATCCGCTGCAATTGTTCCTCTGCTTTTTTATCCGGAAAGGACGGATCTTTCATTCTCTCCCGAAGCTCGACCGCCTCAATAAAAATTTTATAATCACTAGAAACAATGAAGTCTTCATCGGGATAATTCTTTTCAAGTTTCTTATTGATTTCTTTCTCAATCCTCTTCATGCCAAACCGCTTTAAATGCTTAACCTTATATGCGACTAGTACTTCTTTTTTACCTGCAATGACTGCAACATCATAGATCTCATCAAGTGCAGCGATATCTTTCTTTACCTTTTTAGCCAGTTTGAGATCCTTCTCTTCAAGATCATTTGTCGCTCCTGGATCAGGATTGACTGACTGGATCATTGACGCCCTGCTATCTGGTGAAGTTTTACCAAAAGGAGAACAGCCAGCAGTGCCAGCTCCGAGCATGATTAATATTGCCAAAAATTTCACTGCCTGTTTCATATTCATCATTAATCCCTTCTTATGCTTCATCTGATAAAATTATTTTCCTCGTCCAAAACCCAATTTATGAATTTTTTAAAGCGGGATTATATTCCAGTTAATGTAAAAGGTTATCAAGCCTTCTTAGCAGTAAATTTGCTTTGGTGAGTTTAATATGACCTTTTTTTCGATTCTTCATTAAATAATGCTCCTTTATTGCTCTTTATAGGCTTCCCCATTCTGCGTAATCTACAAAAAACGCCTGCCAGAAAGTTTGGCAGACGCTGTTTTATGCTTGTTTTTTCTTTTTCCCGCAACCACAGCCGCGTTTTTTCGCACTCGGCGGTTGAAGCATTACTCTTGGATACAATTGAACCCTTGCTGCTTTTCGTGTTTTGCTTTTCCTCCATGAATACAACCCCTTCATTAAAGAGTCCATACGATAGTTTATGAACAAATAATCAATGGGGTTCTGGACGGACTCACTAATTTAATATGTCAGTCTTTTATGAAATAATGCTGGATAACCGAAGCGATCGCTGCGATTGCCAGTACTGTGATGACTGGCATTGAAAGCTGTGGCAACAGAGCATAGCCAGCATATAGGAAAGAAGCTGCCCAAATACCAGTGCACCAGTGGCAGCTTATTAGCTCACCAACCCAATATCTTATCCCCGATCCTTTAATTTCAATATAAGTTTCCGTACTCCCATCCTCCAGTGTCTCCTCCACTATACTGTGGAAGGGTGCTCGTAGGAATTCAGTGATTGTATCGTAAACAATCAGCCTGGTCAAACGAAAGCTCGCAAATACAAGAAGGCATAAATCAAGCCAACTCCCCATCCGCTACACCACCTGTGTTGATTCAAGTCAATACAGCTTATGCAGGGCAAATCCCTATGTATGGGCCTTAACCTGTCCGCTCCTGTCATGATTTTTTTTGGGAAACCTGTTGAAAATTAGACAAACACCCACACCATTAGGAGGGCGATTCATATTCTATTAAGGACAATAGGTCATATCAACTAAAAGGAGATGAACTTGTTATGGGTTGCAAAGGTAAAAAACATGATAGCGACAGCTGTGTTTGCGAGGTTCTTAGAGCAGTAGCAGATGCTCAAGATGAAGTGGATGTAGACAATGATTGCGATGTCAGCTGCCACAAGTCTATCCAGGAATTACTTGCAGGCGCACAAACTCCAACGACGGATTTAGATACAATCCCACTAATTCTTTATTGCGGTGACTGTCAACCGTTCGAAGGGTTTGGAACTCGCATCCGTACAAATGGTAACGGACCACAAATGCTTGACTGCTTTAACTCTTTCTTCTTCCGCGTAACTTCTGTGGATGATAACTGCTGCGCTAAACTTGAGCTGCTGGCTACACGCGGCGGCGAAGGCGATGGCACGCCTTGCGGTCAAATCCAGACTGGAGGATCCAGAAATGAATTCTTCAGGACTGGAATCTGCCTAACTGTAGACTTGGATTGCTTCTGCGCTGTCACTTGCTTAGATCCTGTAGCAGCATTACCACTTTCTAGCCTTCCTGGAAATGACTGATCACTGCAGTCAGAAAAATCAGGCTTACCGTAATTGGTAAGCCTATTTTTATAACCCGACCCTTTTAATATCAACTAAATCCTCTTTGAGGATGCTTACACTTTTCTTTCTTGGGCTGATCGAATGAATAAACAAAACTTCTCCTTTCATTTCCATAAAGTACCCTTTATATGACCTTTCTATGGTAATGAATTCATATTTAACCTTCGCGACAGATGCCGGGACAAGCTTTAAGTGTTTAACCTTTTCTTCAAGTGTATATTCATTGAAATTTCTCTTTTTTGGTACATCCACACTTTCTGTTTCATGAATTACTTCTTCTCCTAAGTTTCCGCTTGCATCTGAAACAACTTCAACTGTCTTCTCCTGTACTTTCTGATTCTCAGACATCTCTTCACTATTTTTAAAAGAAAAATTCTTTTGCATATCAGGTTGCGGTAGTTCAATATTTGGCTGATTAATGTAAAACAAAGGAGATTGCTTACGACTTCTTTTCCTCCCCATATACGGCACCTCCAATACTTCAATACTTCGCTCACCCTATATGTATGCGGTAGCCTAGGATAGGTGCCAGAATCATTTTTTGAATTGTTTAAAACAAAAAAGAAAGTCCGCACATTGGCGGACTTGATTGATTATAAGATATGAAACCCCGAGTCAACATGGATATTTTCACCAGTAATCCCGCGGGACATGTCACTGAACAGGAACACTGCTGTGTCACCGACTTCTTCAGGAGTAGTGTTGCGGCGAAGCGGAGCTCTTTCTTCGATTTCCCTCAAGATTGAATTAAAGTCACTTACACCTTTCGCAGAAAGTGTACGGATTGGTCCGGCTGAAATGGAGTTTACGCGGATGTTATTCTTCCCCAGGTCTGCTGCAAGGTAGCGGACGCTTGCATCCAGAGATGCTTTTGCCACCCCCATGACATTATAATTCGGAATCGCTCGTTCTCCTCCAAGGTAAGTCAAAGTAACGATACTTCCACCTTCTGACATTAGTTCCTTCGCTTCCTTGGCAACTGCAGTCAGTGAGTAGGCGCTGATATTATGTGCTAACAGGAAACCCTCGCGCGATACTTTCATATAGTCTCCCTGGAGTTCCTCTTTGTTCGCAAATGCAATACAGTGTGCAACACCAGAAATCGTCCCAACCGCTTCCTTGACCTCACTAAAGCATTTCGCGACATCTTCATCTCTCGTAACATCGCATGGCAATACTAAATAGTTTTCGTCCAATGACTCAGCAAGCTCACGAACACTTTTCTCCAAACGCTCTCCTGCATAAGTGAAAATTAAATTTGCACCTGCATTGTGAAGTGCCTGAGCAATTCCCCAGGCAATGCTTCGTTTATTGGCAACACCCATTACTACATATGTTTTTCCGTTAAATGATAAAGTCATTTTTTACCGTTCCCCCAATGTTAATACAAGTTATTAGTACCTAGTGCTAATTTTACACTATATTTTTTCATTTGAAAAGAAAAACCCGCCGATAAGGCGGGTTTTGTTTCCATTAACACTAGAAACAAAATTCAAGCTCACGTTTCAACTCGTCAACATACTCTTTCGAACCCGAGACAATCAAACGATCTTTTAGCCTCAACTCGGTATCTCCGTGAGGTACAATCGATTCATTTTCACGCAGTATTCGGACAAAAATAACATCTCCGGTAAACGGGAATCGTCTTAGGGTCATTCCCTCAAAGTGATCATTAAGCATTCTGATTTCATGAAGGGAATTTTCCTTGTTGGTCAGTATAGTCATGACTCCAGGCGATTCAATCATCACTTGAAGCAGTGATTCAGTTGAACGAAGGACCGAGAAGACTTCAATTCCCTCTTCTTGTACTTTATCAGCAAGACCTGGACTTTCAATCCTAGCGATTACACGGTCAACACCATGCTCCTTCGCACTGACAGCAATCATTGCATTCAGATCAGGGTCCCCGGTAGTGATGACAATGATGTCCGCAGCATACACTTCATGTTTATCTAGTGTATCAATTTCATAATTCTCCATCTCGATGATATCAAAAACTGATTCTGCAATTCGGTTATCCGCTTTTTCCTGTTTCGTATGAAAAAGAACCGGCTCGTACAATGAAGACTGCAGGTCCCGGGAAACAGGAAGTGTCAACTGGTTGGCGCCAATGAAGACAACTTTCACTTTCTTCTCTTCATCTTTTTCCTGCGGGAACAGTTTTTTAAACAAAATTGGTGTCAGCACGCTGGAGATAACCGCAACAAGAATCAATGTACCGCTCATTTCCGGTGTGATCATTTCCATTCTTTCACCTATTGTTGCGGCTGCGATGACTAGCGATAGTGTTGACGTCAGCAAAAATCCGGCAGCTAATACCGTTTTCGTATCATACCATTTTTTCAATAGATAGACAGGAATCACCTTAGATAAGAACAACGCCAGCAGCAATAGCGGAATGAGCATCAGGAGCTTCTTATCGCTGAATAAGGTCCATATATCCAGATCAACCCCGACCATAACAAAAAATATCGGGATTAAAAATCCATAGCCAAATGAATCCAGTTTGTGGACCATATCCTGGTCTGGTGCCAGAAGTGAAACAAGTACCCCGGCAAGGAAAGCTCCAAGGATGTTTTCAGCACCAACCGTTTCAGAAATCGCCACTAACAAGATAATCAGTGCGAAGACCGCACGAGTACCTATTTGGGTTGTACCTGTGGAGAGAGCGTTGATAAATGTACGGTTTTTAAAGACTTTTCCAACGAAATACAAAGCAACTCCAGCCGCGAACAGAATGAGAAGCAGCCATGTATTTCCTTCTCCCCCATCATAAAGGGAGACAAAGACAGCTAGCAGAATCATCGTTGCCAGATCCGCGATGACTGCCACCAATAAAATGATTTGACCGATATTGGACTTCATTAAATGGGCGTCTTTAAGTGTAGGCACTACAACACCAAGAGAAATTGTCGAAATAATCAGCGTCATTAAAAATACATTTTCGATAAAGCCAGCAAGTACAAATAAATAAGACAATGCTAACGAAGCAATGAAAATGCCCACAAAGATGATTGATGCAATTGCAAATGTGTTAGGTTCCTTTTTCTGTACTGATTTATTCTTTTTACCACTCGTAAATGCAGAGAAATCTATTTCCAATCCGCTCAGGAACATTAGGAACAGAAATCCTAATGTAGATAGGGTGACGAGCCAGGCATCCTCATGGACGATATTGAAGCCGCTTTTACCTATGATGAGGCCCATAATGATTTCTGCGACTACAACTGGTATGATGTTCAACTTTAACCGGTGAAGAAAAATAGGTGTTAAAAATGCGACAATGATGACAATCACTAGGGAAGTTATCGAAGCATGATGTTCCACCCTCATCCCTCCTTTATTTAGTAAGATAACTCATGAAAGCAGTAGCAATTCCAAAATAGATCAGGATGCTGATAATATCATTTATAGTAGTAATGAATGGTCCTGATGCCACAGCCGGGTCAATCTTAAGCCGGTGCATCAGCAAGGGCACTATTGAACCCGCTAGTGTTGCAATGATTAATGTAATAAAAATAGAGATGCCTACGAGGCTCCCAGGAATAGTTCACCTTTCCAAAAATAGACAACGAATGTGATAAGGATCCCGCAAACTGCACCAGTAATAAATCCAGTTCCTGCTTCCCTCAGGATAATACTCCATTTGCTCTCCTTCTCGAGGTCCCCAGTTGCGATTCCCCTTACAGCTACAGCCAGTGCCTGTGTACCTGTATTACCTGCCATCCCGGCAATCAGAGGGATGAAAACAGCTAAAATAGCTACCTTATCCAATGTATCTTCAAATCTTCCTATAAGGCTTGCTGTGAACATGCCCAAAAAGAGCAAAATTATCAGCCATGGCAGACGCTTCTTTGCAGCGGCTAACGGATTTCGGTCGACAGTATCAAGGTCCGCTATACCTGCCAGCTTTGAGTAGTCATCTGAAGCCTCTTCCTCCATGACGTCCATGATGTCATCAACAGTGATGATCCCGAGGAGATGATTTTGGAAATCTACGACTGGCAGAGCGAGGAAATTATAATCTCTCATCATCCTCGCAACTTCTTCCTGGTCCTCCCCTACGGAAACGGAAACCACACGGTCATTCATGACCTCAGCAATCATTGTTTCATCATCTGCGACAATCAGGTCACGCAATGAAATAACACCAACCAGCCTTTTATCTTCATCGACTACGAAAATATAATAAATTGTCTCTGCCTGTGGCGCTTCTTTTTTTAGGATATACATCGCCGATCTGACTGTCTGGTAGGCAGAAATTGCAATGAATTCTGTCGTCATGATGCTTCCTGCTGTGTATTCCTCATAATGCAGCAAGTCCTTGATTTCTTGTGCTGCTTCTTCATCCATTATCGTCAAGTAACTGACGACCTGGTCTTTATCAAGCTCATTCAGTACATCGACTGCGTCATCAGCATACATATTTGATAGCATATCAGCTGCATAATTAGGATTCATTTGTGCGAGTACGTCTTTAAAATCTTCCTCATCTGATTCAAGGTTCTCGAATAGGTCAGCCATTTCTTCTGGTGACAGGAAGTTATACACTTTCGCGCGCTCTTCATCTTTCAGTTCACCGAAAAAAGCTGCCTGATCATACGGATGCAGTTCCAAAAATTCCGCTCGGAAATCGTCAATTTTCTCAGAGTAAAGTGCTTCCATCAGCAGCCCTGTATTAATCTGCTGCTTAGATGCCATGTCTTGCCGTTGTTCAGACATCCACCTTACCCCCTTTCCTATATGTACATTTCATTATACTAGCATTTATCAATTTCTTTGTCTTTTATCTACTCTTTTTCAATAAAATTAATTGAGCATAATACGTTAAGATGCCACCTTGTTTGAGTCCGGCCTTTTCTCTTAACATTCCCTTTTTTATTGTAAACTTGTCTTTTTTTCGATTTTCGGGGAGACTGATTAATTAAAGGAGGAATTCCCAATGAACCTTGATATTATAGGTGATATCCATGGCTGTTATGATGAATTTGAAGAACTAACCAAAAAACTTGGATACGATTGGACCACTGGCCTTCCGCTTCATCCTGTTGGGCGGCATCTTGCTTTTGTAGGTGACCTCACTGATCGTGGACCAGAATCATTAAAGACCGCAAACCTGGTTTGGGAATTAGTAGTGGACAAAAAATCAGCTTTCTATGTTCCTGGGAATCATTGCAATAAATTGTACCGATATCTTTTAGGAAATAAGGTTCAGACGACTCATGGACTTGAGACAACAGTTTCAGAGTTTATGTCACTGAAAACAGAGCAAAAAAATGAATTCCGCGAAAAATTCATGGCCTTATATGAAACTGCACCTTTATATCACGTCCTCGACAAGGACCGGCTTTTGATCGCCCACGCCGGGATCCGGGAAGATTACATAGGGAAAAATAATTCTAAAGTAAAAACCTTTGTCCTTTACGGCGATATCACAGGACAAACCAATGCGGACGGAACCCCTGTAAGGCGGGATTGGGCAAAGAATTATCAAGGAAGAGCAACCATCGTATATGGACATACACCGGTAAGAGAGCCAAGAATCCTCAACAATACTTATAATATTGATACAGGAGCTGTTTTTGGCGGCAATTTGACAGCCTTGCGTTATCCAGAAATGGAACTTGCATATGTACCATCTTCTATGCCGTTTGTGCAAGAGAAATTCAGGGAGATAAACTAATACGCACAAATGAAAGAAGCTAACCATTGTATTGATGGTTAGCTTCTTCTGCTTTATTTTCCAATGAACATTTGGGTCCAGTAATTTCCCTGTGTTGTATGCCCAACGCCAATATGAGTGTAGTTAGGACTTAAAATATTCTTCCTGTGCCCTTCGCTGTTCATCCAAGCGTTCACAACTTCTTCAGCACTCCGCTGGCCCATTGCGATGTTCTCTCCGGCTGTATTGTACGATACACCAAAATCCCTCATCATATCGAACGGAGAACCGTAAGTTGGACTTGTATGCGAAAAATAATTCTTCGCCTGCATATCATTGGATTTTTCTTGTGCTACATTGCTTAACGCTGTATCTGGCTGTAGGTTTGGCAAACCATTTTTCTTGCGGTGTTCGTTGGTAAGGTCAATGACTTTCGATTCAAATGCACTGATCTCGGTACCAGAAGGAGTTGCTTTTTGCTCTGGAGCCGGTGCAGCTTCTTCTTCTGGAGCCGGTGTTGCCCCTTCCTGTGGTGACGGTGCTGCTCCTTGTTCAGGAGCTGGAGTTGCCCCTTCCTGTGGTGACGGTGCTGCTCCTTGTTCAGGAGCTGGAGTTGCTCTTCCCTCCGGTGCCAGTGCTGCTCCCTGTTCTGGTGAAGGAGTATCACCCCTAATCAATTCCGGAAATTCCACAACTGTACGGCGCTGCAATTCGGCCAGCATTTGATCAAGGTCAGCTCGTTGTCCTTCTGTCAATGTCAACCTGCCCTGCCTGTTCATTTGTGTGTGAGGAAATTGGGAACTTGGAATGCCAGTACTGTAAGAATTCGGGTCTACAGTAATATACCCCTCAGGCGTTTGCATAATTTCACTCGTTGCATTTCCGCCTTTTTGATTACGCCCTGGCTCATTTGTATTTCTTTTGGCTGCATTTATTTGTGCACGGCGCCTCTCTTGTTTTACTCTATTTGCGTCATTATCCCAATAACCTTCTTGGCCATTTCCAAGAGTGGTCATTCTATTGTCGCGCAAATCCAAAGCTTCTTCATTATTATTGTTGCAGGCTGCGAGTCCTAATAACATAACAGCGGAAACGGCAATTAATTTACCGTGCTTATATATATTCAACGGATGTTTCCTCCTTCAATTTTCATTTATTACTTACTTATGATTTGACGTATTGCAAGGAAATATATAATGAAAAATTTGAGAGAAATGGAACAAGAAAGCATTAGAGGGGGATTAAGAAAGACACAAATAGTTATTTACGCAATAAAAAGGCAAATCGTATTTTATAACGATTTGCCTTGTTCAAGCACTGAATCTATAACCGTTGGAAGACATGCATTGAATTGCAATTCCTTTTGTAAAAGTGGATGGATAAAGTTAAGTTCGCAGCAATGCAAAGCTTGCCTTGATATTTTATTTTTATTTCCGCCATATAAAGTATCTCCAAGCAGAGGATGTCCTAAATGGCTCATATGCACTCTGATCTGATGTGTTCTGCCCGTCAATAACCTGAGGGATATATGAGTAAGGTCTTCATATCGTTTTTTAACCTCAAATAATGTACAAGCATACTGTCCATCGGGATGAACTTCCCGCTCGATGATACTGTCTTGTTTCCTTGCAATCGGTTGTTCAATTATACCTTCATCCGCATCAATAATACCTTCGGCAAGTGCCTCATACTTTCGCTTAACACCGCCACTACGCTGCTGCTTGCTGAATAAATGATGGATATGGCTGTGCTTCGCGATCAATACTAGTCCGGAAGTATCCCTATCAAGCCTGGTGACAATATGGGTTGTTGCGGATAGGCCACTACGTTCATAATAATCGATAAGCGCGCTGGCCAGGCTGCCGTAAGGATGCTCTCTTGAGGGAATTGTATTCATTCCGGCAGGTTTATTGACCACCAATACATGCTCATCCTCATACAAAATCTCAAGTGGGATTTCCTCCCCCTTTAGTCCCTCAGAAGGAATTTCGGGAGGAAACTCCACTCTGACAAAATCACCGCTTTTCAGCATGTACCTTACATTAGCCTCATGCCCGTTCACTGAAATAAAACCACCCTTGAACTTTATATCAGTAAGCGCTGACTTGGAAATTTCTTTCTCCTTAAGAAATTCCCTAAGCATTTTACCCTGTTCAGCAGCCCCAGCTGTATATTCCAGTGTGAAGTTCTTCCCCATATAAGCGGCTCCTGTCTGTATCGTTTTTAATACCAATGTTTGTTTGGCGAGGAGCATTTATCAAGTGCGTTTTTGGTTCCTCGAATGATGACCAATAACTAGTCTTGGACATATTGGTCGCGATCTGCCTGCGAAATGTCCATTAAACTATATTTATTAGACATTTTAACTGTGACATGACCATGAAATGTCCATTAAACCTCGTTTTTTAGACATTTTAACCGCGTCATGTTCATGAAATGTCCATTAAACCTCGTTTTTTAGACATTTTGACCGCGTCATGACCACGAAATGTCCATTAAACATCTCATCTTGGACAGTTTGACAGCAATCTGTTTCGGAATTGTCTATAAAATCATCCTATCTTCTTAATCTCTATCTGAAATAAAGGAATCGTGTACCCTTTTCCAGAATGGGAACGGTCTGAAGCGGGCGAATCGGATTTTTTCATCTGCAACCCGGAATTGAATTACTTAACGTCCTTATGCAGTAGTGTCAAATGATCAACAGTTACCTGGAAGTCAGGTCTATTAACCGGTTTTAGTGTACATGTATGATGGTCAGGAAGAATCAACGGTGACCCCACTGTCCTAAAGACACGATTATTGATGGATGCCATTTCCGCAATCTGTATAGCCTTAGTGACGGGTGGAGGATGGCACCGCCCAATGCTTTATTGTAGGCTGTGCTTCCTGATGGCGTGGATACGCACAAACCATCTCCGCGGAAGCGTTCAAAATGCTGGCCTCTAATTTCAACATCCATGACAAGGGTGCCCTCAACAGATTTGACGGCCGCTTCATTCAGGGCAAGATACCTTGTTTCTCTGCCGCCATGCTGATATCTGATTATTACCTCCAGCAACGGATATTCAACCACCTGGTATGGCGTTTTAGCAACGGCAATGACCAGCTTTTCAATTTCTTCAGGAACCCAGTCAGCGTAAAAGCCGAGGTGCCCTGTATGTACTCCAATAAATGCTGTTTTGTCCAGCCTGCTCGCATATCGATGGAAGGCATACAAAAGCGTTCCATCTCCTCCCACGGAGATACAAATATCGGGCTGGTCTTCATCATATTGTAAATCAAAGTCTAAAAGATATGTTCTCATTTTATGCATCAGCGTATTGGACCTGGAATCCCCTTTTGAAGTGATCGCAAATTTCATATAATCAAACACCCCTGCGTTTCGGATTTAAACTATTTCTTCCCATCCTGCTGCATTTCTTTTTTTCTTGTGAAAAATGCCTGTGCATCCTGGATTTCTCCCCTGATTGTCGACATCTCTTCATCAAGACGGAAGGCGGCCTCGGCAGCACGCTGCAGCCTGATTTTTATGCCCTCTGGAAAAAGTCCTTTGTATTTATAATTCAGCGAATGCTCCACTGTTGCCCAGAAATTCATCGCCAATGTTCTGATCTGGATTTCTGCGAGAATCTTTCTTTCACCGCGGATTGTCTGGACTGGATATCGGATCACGACATGATAGGAGCGGTAGCCGCTCGCTTTCTTATGGGAGATATAATCCCTCTCCTCGACAATCTCAAAATCATTCCGGCTTCTCAATAGTTCAACAACTGTTTTGATGTCATCCACGAACTGGCACATGATCCTTAAGCCAGCAATATCCTGCATTTCTGAATCAAGCTTATCAAGTGAAATTCCCTTTTGATGCGCCTTATCAAGAATGCTCGCAATAGGCTTTACCCTTCCAGTGACGAATTCAATCGGGGAATGGTCGGAATGGAGCTCATATTGGTTCCTGATTCCCTTTAGCTTTACCTTCAATTCTTCGACAGCGTGCTTATAAGGTTCTAAAAATTGATCCCAGTGTTTCACATCAGTCACCTCATCCGGTTCTATTCACGAAAGCCTAAGCGGAGGGTGCGGCAAAAACCTGTTCCACTTTCGTGACCATTTCCTCTCCATAATTGCTGTTGCCAATTATATTTTCAATCAAATATTCCATCTCATTATGGAAGCCTTCCAGTTTAAGTCTGCCTCCATTATTTGTTAAGTAAGTTTCTGCTCCAGCCTGCAGACCTTCTTGAATGACACTCCAAGCTACTGCAGGAATGTTGACATAATGATATCCATCTTCTTTATCAATAATATAAATAAATGATAATTGATCGGAATCAACAAGCATTTGACCTGTTGCAGCAAACTCCCCCAGACCTGTCTCTATGTCTGTAGAGAGTAGTACCTCATTATTTTCTATTTTTACATTGGTAATTAAAATTTTTTGATTCATTTTCTCAACCTCCATAATCTTTTTTATTTTATCATATCGAACCATTTTCTACTAAGAATTGAAGCAAACATGATTTAAGGAGATAATAAGACAAGCTTAGTAGAAAGGGCGGACAGATGTGAGCCAGAATATCGAAATCGAATTCAAGAATATGCTGACAGAGGAAGAATTCCACTTCCTTGAAAAATACTTCAAAATAGAACCAGAGCAATTCAAAGAACAAATCAATCATTATTTTGAAACAAATTCTTTCACCTTGAAAGACCATCGTTCTGCATTAAGAATCAGGGAAAAAGGGTCCGAGTTTGAAATGACTTTAAAGCAGCCTGCCGAAACAGGGTTGCTAGAAACCAACCAGATGCTTACCACTGGCCAGGCTCAGGAAGCCTTGTCAACAGGAAAGCTGCCAGAAGGTGAAGTAAAAGACGCCGTTGAGAAATTAATCAAAGATTCAGAGCCTTTGCAATACTTCGGGTCGCTCACAACAGTGCGTGCGGAGATTGAGTACAAAGATGGATTGCTTGTTCTGGACCATAGTTACTATTTAAATACAGAAGATTATGAGCTAGAATATGAAGTGACAGATGAGACAGAAGGATATCAGATTTTCTCCAAATTATTGGAAGAACTTAAAATCCCGGTTAGACCGACCGATAATAAAATTAAACGGTTTTACACTACTAAATATAATCTTTTACAAGAATAGACCAGGCAGGAGAATAATGATGAATGTTGACCAGTTAAAAGTCATGCTTGAATTGCAGGCGCTCCAAAACTTCAACCAGCCGGTAACCGGCCAATCTGGTAACAGCCTTTTTAAGGAAATGCTTTCCGGCATCCTCAGTGACCAAATCAATGCTCTGGGCGCCACTGCAACAAGGCTTGAAAAGTTATATAACAGCGCGCATACTGCGGTTGACTCTTTCAATTTACCAAAACCGAACATCGGACAAATGCTTCCTCCTATTCAACTGACGAAAATGACGGCCAAAAGCCATGCTGATTTTGATGGAATCATTGATAAGGCTGCTTCTATGTTCAATATTCCAGCCAAGCTCATTAAGTCTGTCATTCAAAAGGAATCGAACTTTAATCCAAATGCCGTGAGCCATGCCGGTGCTTCTGGGCTAATGCAATTGATGCCTGGAACAGCCAGGGGCCTGGGCGTTAAGAATGTATTTGATCCAGCGGAGAATATTCTCGCAGGTAGTAAATACCTTCGTCTAATGCTGGACAAGTATGATAATAATATAGAGCTTGCGCTTGCAGCATATAATGCTGGACCAGGAAATGTAGACAAATACGGGGGAATCCCTCCATTTAAAGAAACGCAAAACTATGTACGGAAAGTCACGGATGTCTTTTACGGATAAATGTTGCTTTAAAAGGAGAATATTCCCATTGGTTTTGACCGCCTGTCAGTGGTAACAGGCGGCCTTTTTGTGTACATTAAATAAAGCAATCATTAAAAGAAAAGCGCAAGCGCCTTGATCAGCCCCAATAAGCGTTGGAGGGCTGACCGAAACGACTCGAGGGGCTAGGCACTGGAGCTGGACACTAATCTTCGTTCAAAAATCTTTATTTTCGATAAATTTAAGTCCGTTTTTATAGAACTCAAGACGATTTGTTTGAGATATAAATTTAGCATTGCTACAATAAAAAGCATAACTATCAAAGCAGAATGAAATTTCTAAAATCTATTTTAAAGGAGTTATCAATATGGTTGAGAATAAGACCTTACCATTCGAAGCCATTGGCGATGGGACACTTCACCGGCTGGTCGATGCTTTTTACCACCGCGTTGGAATGCATCCTGATCTTGCTCCTATATTCCCGGATGATTTAACTGAAACTGCCCGAAAACAGAAGCAGTTTTTAACTCAATATTTAGGAGGACCACCCCTTTACACCAATGAACATGGCCATCCAATGCTCCGTGCACGACATTTGCCGTTCGAAATCACGCCGGTCAGGGCAACAGCCTGGCTTGGCTGTATGGCTGAGGCCATGGATGAAGTGGAGCTTGAAGGGCCTGTAAGGGAAGACTTTTACGCAAGACTTTACCTGACCGCCCAGCATATGATCAATACACCAGATGATGAAACTGGTGATAACCCATGAAACTGAGTCGGGAAAACCTTTTAAGCTATGACCCATCAGATTTTTGCCATAGCTTGGATAAAAAACCTATTGAAATTTATATGTTTGTCGACCCGCTCTGTCCGGAATGCTGGGCACTCGAACCAATCATCAAAAAACTCCAAATTGAATACGGCAATTATTTTTCCATTCGCCATGTTTTAAGCGGCAAACTTGCCACGCTGAACATGAGCAGAAAAAAAACGTTACGAAACGATCGCCGAGCTTTGGGAAAAAACAGCAAACAGAACAGGAATGTCTTGTGACGGATCACTGTGGTTTGAAAACCCGGTGTCATCCCCGTATTTAGCATCAATTGCAATTAAATCAGCTGAGCTTCAGGGGAGAAAAAAAGGTATCAGGTTCCTGCGCAAGCTTCAGGAAGTGCTTTTTCTTGAAAAACAGAATGTCTCGAACTTCGAGGTTCTAAAAAACTGTGCGAGGAGTGTCGGTTTAGACGTAGAGGAATTCGTAACCGATATTCATTCTGAAACAGCGGCAAAAGCATTTCAGTGCGATTTAAAAATAACGAATGAAATGGATGTCCAGGAAATCCCAACATTCGTCTTTTTTAACGCCAATGTTGAAGAGGAAGGCATTAAGATTACCGGTCTTTATCCGTATGAGGTATACGTGCAAATCCTGGAAGAAATGCTGCAGGAAAAGCCAGAAGCGGCCAATCCACCAATTCTCGAACAATTCCTGAAGCAATATAAAATGGTCGCCTCCAAGGAAGTAGCCGTTGTATACGACATGACTGTTCAACAGGCAGAAAAGGAATTAAAGAAACTAATGCTAAAACAAAAAGTCGAACAAATCCCCGCTAAGTATGGAGTGTTCTGGCGATATGTTGAAGGATGACCGTGCATTTGCGCGGTTTTTTTATTTTGGGTTTTTAGCGATGCTCAACTAGTTCTGGATATTGAAAAAGCACATTGATAGGAAACACGTGCGTCAAAAACAAGTTGGTCGAAATAATTGGCAAAGTGGTCGAAAAAACTATAAATCCGCCGATATATTCCGGAATGTGGTCGAATAAATTAAAAATCCGCCAATATATTTAGAAAAGTGGACGAATAAATTAAAAAACCTTTAATAATTGTCATTCTACTGATCTTTTATCGCTTCTTTTAGTGTTCTTCATCAGCACTGCACAGAAAAAGGCCTTGCAGCTCTCCAACTGCAAGGCCTTTTCTCTATTCTATACGAACAAAGGGGATGGGAGAAATTTTTCACGGTCAAACAAAGGGGTAAATGTTTGCTTGTGATCAACTTCACGCCATAAATATATCATATTCATGCTCCCTATCACAATAACCTTGTGTGTTATTTCACAATATTGTCAAATCCCATTCATGAATGCCTGGACTGAAGCATATAAATGAACTATAAAGCGATCCGGAGTGATTCAATTGGATAAACTAGGTCTTTCCCTTATTGCTCTGTTCATACTCTTTTCATTTATCCTTCATATTTTTGGATTAATGCATCTCCTGCCCTTGTATCTAACCTCTCCTATTCTTTTTGTAGCACTATTTATTTTGCTGATATATTTAAATAACCGAAAAAAGTTCAAAGGCTTCTAAACCTAAAAACCGGCCGCAATTCTGCGGCCGGTTTCGTTATTTTATGAAAGCAAAGCTTCCATTTCGTTAAGCTTTTCTTCGAAGACTTTCAATGCATCCTCGATTGGTTTAGAACTTGTCATATCGACGCCTGCTTTTTTCAGTACTTCGATTGGATAATCTGAGCTGCCTGATTTCAAGAAATCAATATAGCGCTCAACGGCCGGCTGTCCTTCTTCAAGGATTTGTTTGCTCAGCGCTGTTGCCGCACTGAAGCCAGTCGCATACTGGTATACATAATAATTGTAGTAGAAATGCGGGATCCTTGACCATTCGAGACCGATTTCTTCATCAATAATGATGTCTTCTTCACCGAAATACTTTTTGTTGAGCTCATAGTAATCTTTTGTCAAAGAATCAGCTGTTAACGCCTCGTTATTCTGTGCCTTTTGGTGAATCATATGTTCAAATTCAGCGAACATAGTCTGTCTGAATACTGTTCCCCTGAAGCCTTCGAGGTAATGGTTCAGAAGATACAGTCGCTTCTGCTCATCATCAATTGTCTTTAGCATATAGTCATTCAGCAATGCTTCATTGCAAGTGGACGCCACTTCTGCAACAAAAATTGAGTAGTTGCCGTAAGGATATGGCTGTGTCTTCCTTGTGTAGTAGCTGTGCACGGAATGGCCGAACTCGTGAGCCAGTGTAAACAGGTTATTTACATTGTCCTGCCAGTTCATCAGGATATATGGATTCGTGCCATATGCCCCGGAAGAATAAGCACCGCTGCGTTTCCCTTTGTTCTCATACACATCCACCCAGCGATTTTCGAATCCTTCTTTAAGGATATTGTTATATTCGTCGCCAAGAGGCGCTAAGCCTTTCAGGACAAATTCCTTAGCTTCACCATAAGTGATTTCCATTTTCACATCCTTAACAAGCGGTGTGTAAAGATCATACATATGAAGCTTATCCAGACCCAATAACTTTCTGCGAAGTTTGACATATCTGTGCAGCAGGTGCAGGTTGTCATTTACCGTATTCACAAGGTTTTCATAGACACTCTCAGGAATATTGTTCGCTGCAAGCGCGGCATGCCTAGCAGAGTCATATTTGCGAATCCTTGCATTGAAATTGTCCTTTTTGATATTTCCGCTCAATGTGCTGGAAAAGGTATTTTTAAAGCTGCCATATGTTTTGTACACAGCTTTGAAAGCATCTTCACGAACCCTGCGATCTTCGCTTTCGAGGAAACGGATATAGCGGCCATGCGTGATTTCCACTTCTTCTCCGTTCTCGTCCTTAATTGAAGGAAACTCCAAATCCGCATTGTTCAGCATTCCAAATGTATTCGAAGGTGAGCTCATTACCTCTGAAGCTTGAGCGAGTAGCGCTTCCTCTTCAGCGGATAGCACATGCGGACGCTGAAGGTTGATTTCCTCCAATGCATGCTCATAAAGCTTCAATTCTTCTTTTTCGTTCAAGAAGCCTTTGATTTTCTCTTCATCAACAGCCAGGATTTCAGGCACGATAAAGGCAAGTGCGCTTGCTGCTTGAGAATACAGATTCTTGATGCGGTCATCAAGCCCCTGGTAAAAGGAATTCGTAGTATCCTGGTCATAGCGCATGTGCGCGTATGTATATAGTCGGCCTAGACGCTCAAGCAATTTATCCTGCAACTGAAGTGCACTATATAGCTGTTCAGCACTTTCTCCAAGCTTGCCCTGATACTCCTGCACAGAAGGAATCAATCCTTTAACTTCATTGAACTCTTTTTCCCATTGTTCATCAACCGCAAAAATATCCTCAAGTCTCCACGTATTCTCTGCGGAAACCTCGTCCCTTGCTGGTAATTTTTTTACTGCAGATTCGTTTGTCATATAGATCCTCCTTACGACATTTCGGAATTCGAAAAACTTTTCTAGTAACATATATTCGATAATGGTTTCTTATTTCCTTCTATAAAATTCAATAAGGAAAAAGTTTTTCTTTTTCAAAAGTTTGCATTCTAACTACCCTATTTTACGCAGTTATATCACATTTCATGTTATTGGGAATATTGATTGTGTAATTTCATTTCGGTACTTGGTGAAAAAGTTGGCTTCTGCATTGATTTGTTCGTCAATTGAACTTTGTATAATAATTTCTCGGAGTACTCTCACTTTACCTGAATTGATTCTTTCTAAGTATGAAACCTTTGTTAAAAGTAATACATATTCAGCAAGAGCGTACCAATGATCTCTTTGCCTAGCAACAGGCAGAGTTCGAAGTTTGATTTCTTTCCTGCTTACTCGCCTGTCAAAGGCTTCCCGGATTTTCGCATAAAATATTATTTCCCCCTTTTTATAATGCCGGAATACATCGAGATATAAGAATGTCTGCCATATGAGTGAAGGTGTTTCAATATAGGGGCTCGAGCGGACAGGAAGGCCGATTTCGGATGGTAGGGTGAGAAGGGTTAGGTTAGTGCGGTAGAGTTCTTTCAAAAATTGATTTTGCCATGCTCCTGGGGAAGTTAAGTAGCGTGATTTCAGTTTTTGATTTTCAGCTTGCCAAGTCTTCAATATGGGGAATGGCTTTTCGGTTGGGCTCAATAGCTCCTCTACTGAACACTGATTAAGTGAGTTTACTATAAGATTCGTGATTGTCTTTTTGGAAGTGATTGGAATGGCTCCATTCAGATTGATGAATTGCCCTGAAATCGGACAAAATGCCGGGATATTCCAGGAATGCCTTGTCTGCCTAATGAAGAGATAGAGGAAGTTATTGATTGATACAACATTATTTTTCTTGCGCTTGATCAATGTCTCTGCAGCAACCCAAATTGGAATTACACCATAATGCAAATAAGTTTGGGTCCTTTTTTCAAAGATCTCTTCAGGTATAACTGAACATTGGAATTCAACCGCATATTTTTGGTTTTGAAACTCGAAAGCAATATCCGGTTTCTGCTTCATTTGTTGGTCAAAATGCTCAAGTTCAGCATCGATTCCTTGCTTTTTCAACCAATTGAAGAGTTGAAGCTTTCCAGAAAGATGATATTCAGATTCACGATCATACTCATATTGGCAGCTGCCTCCCGCCAAATGAGCAAAGTGCCAAATCTTCTTGCTCCCCAGTTTCATAACTACCTCTTGACTACATTCCGGACAGTGGAACTTTTCCTTCGACCTGATTCCTATTAAATCACTTTTTCCCCACTTTTCTCCCAGAGATAACCTTTTTCCATCGCTTGTATTCGCAACTAGCAAATTTAATGCGCCTCCTTTCATCCTGAAATATTCGAGTACAGCGTGTTAATACCTTCTTTTGAGAAAAACGTTTTAAAAACGTTCACACATATAATAAGAAAAGCGCAAGCGCCTTGTTCAACCCCGACAAGCGTTGGAGGGCCTGACAGTGAAGTCGTTCTTTGACTTCATTGGCAGGACCGAAACGTCTCGAGGAGTTAGGAGCCGCAGCTAGACAAGCGACTCGAAGGGCTAGGCGCTGGAGCTAGACACTAATCTAATTAAAAAGTTTTATGCTTTCTTATAAGATAAAAAACCCGGATTTGCATCCGGGCATCTAAAGCATCGGCGACAACAATCTCGACGTGGATTCGAGAAGTCTGTAGCCAATGTGGCGTTTACTGAAATTATCCAAGACAATTTCTGTTGAGTCGAGTACATCGTTCTCATATTCTTTAACAAGTTTCGCAGTGCTGCTAGTTTTATAAAGGAAAGCGTTGACTTCGAAATTCAAGTGAAAACTTCTCATATCCATATTGGATGTACCGATGGAAGCAAGCTCACCATCGACGATGACGATTTTGCTGTGCATGAAACCCTTTTCGTATTCATAAATCTTTGCACCCGCTTCGAGCAGTTCAGGAAAATACGACCTCGAGGCGTAGAACACGATTTTTTTATCTGGCCGCTTTGGCACAAGGAGCCTGACATCAAGGCCACTTAGTGACGCAACTTTTATTGCGCTGAAAATGTCTTCATCAGGGATGAAGTAAGGTGATGCAATCCAAACTGATTTGTCAGCTGAGGAAATCATCGAAAAAAAGATATTCTTGATGACACTCCATTCATTGTCAGGTCCTCCGGCAATCATTTGGACCCCACCATGGGTGTTAGCCTGCAGTGCTGGCGAGAGATAATCCGACGTCAGAAAGCTTTTATTCGTCATGTAATACCAATCTTGCAGAAAGATCAGCTGCAGGCTGCGAACAGCTTCTCCTTTAGCCATTAGATGAGTGTCACGCCAGAAACCGAATCCTTTGTCCCTGCCTAGGTATTCATCACCGATATTCAAGCCTCCAACAAAGCCAACCGTCCCATCAATAACAATGATTTTCCTGTGATTCCTGAAATTGAATTTACTGTTCAGGAAGGGCAGGCGAACGGGACCAAACTCAACTACTTCTACCCCTGCTTCACTCAAGTCAGCAATATACTTTTTCGAAAGCTTCCAGGAACCAACGGAATCAAATAGGAACCTGACCTTTACGCCTTTTCTTGCTTTGCTGATCAAAACTTCCTTAATTTCCTCACCAATTTTATCGTGTCGGACAATGTAATATTCCATATGAATATGGTGGGCAGCTTTTTTTAGCTCCTCAAGAATATGGCTAAATGTCTCATCACCATTTGTCAGCACCTTTGTGGAGGTAGCAAAGGAGATAGGACTGTTCCCGAGCTTCTGGGCAAGCGTAAACAAGCGCCGATGGTCCTCTTCCATTTCAAGCATCCTCGCCTTGTTGACCTTTTCCGAGTCTCCTTCAATTTTAGAAAAAGCTTTTTATCGAGAAAGTATTTACGCCGGAACATCTTTTCCTTCCGTTTATTCCTGCCGAATAAAAGATAAAAAATAAAACCTACAACCGGGAAGCCGCCAAGTACGACAATCCAGGTGAGTGTCTGTGCTGGATGACGATTCTCAAGGAATATCACAAAGCTGATGAAGATGACTGTAAGTGACATAAATATACTGATATACCCAAGATAAACTGCATCAAGTTTTTCATAAAACAAATAATATATGCCGGCCAGAATTAATAAAAAAGTTAAGATGCGAACTGTGTTCTTCATTCTTACCACCTGTTTTCTTTCTCTGAATTATTCCTGCAACCAGAATCAGGAACTTTAGATATATATACGTTTCTATTAAGTGAAGAGATTCATACAAATTATATCAAAAAAACGCCTCGACCTGCTCAAAGCTAACGCTTCTCGCAAGATACTGGAGGAAGCACTCTCAGTGATGAAAACTGGCTAGGCGCTGGAGCTAGACACTAATCTAAATGTGAAAAGTTTTACTTATAATAAAAAAAACCGATTTCATCTCTGAAATCGGCCGGCAATCATGAAAAATGCTTTCTTATCACACTAAACACGTCATCTTCGATAATCTTATTACCGTATTCATCGAGACGGTGAATCGTAACTGTCGACTCCTGCCCGTACTCTAGAAGAACGCTTAGTATATTGTCAATTTCTTCTTCATCCTCAAAATCCTGCTCAGGAAACTCAATGTATAAATAATACTTGTCATCATAACTGTACAAGCTTGTTTTGACTTTGTCTATTCCCGGCCGTTTTGAGAGTGAGATGACGTCTTCAAAATCCTTGAAGTACAGCAGAAATTCTAAATCATCTTCGAAGGCAGGGTCAGCATCATCGATTCCCTTTGGATTGAATTGGTGGTCAAGCAACTCCTCAATCCGTTCATCGACTGGCAGCTCTTTCAGTTTATCGTTTGGAAGCGGCAGTTCAAATTTGGGACTCTCCTTCGATAGCTGTGCCTTTGTCACTAAAACCTCCAGACCTTTTTCAAGGGCCTGAACCTGAATCCATAAAGGACCTTCAACTGCAAACTCTTCCTCGGCGTGGACTTCATCCATCATCTCCCAGAAGAGCTCTTCGCTGCGGTCACGGTTATACCAGATTTCCTCACGGTCAAATCCGCGCTCCTCTATGTCCATATATGAAATATAGAACTTAACCGTATTCTCATTAATACGTTCGATTTCCATTCGCTTTCTCTCCCTTCCAGGCAAAGATTTGAAGGGACTAAATACCCCCAAAAAAGCAGTTGGTCTTTATCATTTTATAAGAAAGTATAAAACTTTTTACTTAGATTAGTGTCTAGCTCCAGCGCCTAGCCCCTCGAGTCGCTTGCCGTGGCTGATCAAGACGCTTGCGCTTTTCTTATTTACACTTAATAAATAAGCCTAAATCACTTTGATTTACAAAGGGGCTGTATTGAAAGAAATAAACGATCTTGTACTTTTATTTTATGTTATATTAAGCCAATTTGGAAACAAAATATACACCCATTTTTTTATATAAATATGAATGATTTTGTCAGGAACTACTTACTGTTGATTGAACAGCTGCAAATTCGCGAATACGCTGACAGTATCGCAGTCGATCCTTATGCTGCAATCAGTCTTTAACATACTATAAATTTTAAAGTATTCTTTATATTTTAGCAAATAAGCACTTATATTACAATTTATCTGCATGCAAGTGCACTTTTGGATATGTTCTTTCGCAGAAAATAAAAAGCCCCCAAAAGGGAGCAAAGTTTTGTTATGTTTAATTGACTAAACGCTGAGCCTCGCGCAACTGGAAAGTACGTACTTTACGCGGCAGGAATCGTCTGATTTCGTCTTCATTATATCCAACCTGCAAGCGTTTTTCATCAATGATGATCGGACGGCGAAGCAAGCCAGGGTTTTCTTTGATAACCTCGAACAGTTCTTGTAGAGGCATGGTTTCCAAATTCACATCAAGTTTTTGGAAAGTTTTCGAGCGGGTAGAGATAATCTCATCCGTTCCATCTTCGGTCATTCGTAGAATTTCCTTTATTTCCTCAATAGATAACGGCTCTGAGAATATGTTTCTTTCAGAATATGGAATCTCATGTTCTTCAAGCCATGACTTTGCCTTTCTGCAAGAGGTACAACTTGGTGAAGTGTATAAAGTGACCATTGGTAATTCACACTCCCTTAGATTTACTTATATATTATTTGCTATAAATGAACTGTCATTTCTTTAATAATAATAAGTTTAATTTTATAATTTATATTGTTTATTATACACTATGGTTTTAATAAAAGGTATCCCTTTTATTAATTTATTCCGGGTATTTATGTAAGGATATTTTTGCCCTTCTCTATATATAACGAACGAAAATGAAAAAAGTTTCAATAAAATTTATTTTTCCATCACCCTCTGATCTAATTCTATATAAATATTCGTACAATTCGACTTGTTTGTGTCCGTTAGACTTTCATTTTCATAATTAAATTATATTTACCCGATTGCAAAAGACTTAAACCCTTTTATTTTAAAAATGATATTCTCATTTAATTTAGGCAAAATGAAAACGCAACCATGTTAGAAACACTGGTTGCGCTCTGGACTTAGATATCCTGTAGCAAATCATCCCGTTTATCTTCCATAGTCAAGACTTCCTCAACTGGCTGGTAAGATTCTCCGTAAAACTTTTTGTCTTTATAGGTATGAATCATATTGTAGGTCTTCTTCATCGATTCATATACCAATTCCTCAGAAGCCTCGTCCGGAGACCAATAAAGGATTTCCATCTCATTAATTTCCTTCGTTGCTAGCGACCGTCGTCTGTAACCAATCGTCCTTGCGTGCTCGAAGCCCTCCCGTTTGTAAAAACGAAGACGTTTTTCAGTATCTGTATCCTCATAGTTAACTGGTTCAACTTCAAGGATAATCGGTTTGCCCTTATCCTTCAGCTTCTCGATCAATTTATGGCCGAGTCCTTCACCTCGTGTCGTCTTAGAGACAAAAAGGTAATCGATAAAAACAAAATCATCTGTTTCAACATACATGAGGACATGTCCGGGACCTTCATCCTTGTGGTAAATCTCTGGTCTTTCCTTTAAAAGTGTTTCCATATGTTCCCTTGATTTCATTTCCTCAATCGGAAAATACTGATTTAATTTCTCATACCAATGCATTGCTTATCTCCTTTTTATTTTTATTCCTTCCTGATAAGCACCCAGCTTTTCTTATATAATCATGATCATAACTTGTATTATTTTTTCTTTATAAAGTTCTTTTAATACACCGGCAATTCTTTTAAAATAAAGAGGTACGGGGATCATGAATTATATTTATCACAAATCACTATCTAGACTTAGTGAAAAAAAAGGTGGAGGTTTATCATGGGCGGTTACATAATGGATTTAACTATCGTTGCTTTACTGATTGTGGGCATTACCGCGACAATTGGTGTGATTACCAATGGAGTAGGAACCAGATTCTTTAGTGGAAATAAAAGAAATGAATTCGTCGATCAATCAACAAGTTTGCAAACTGGCTGGAACAAAGTCGGCGGCAGCAAGAAGTAATCCATATCCCATCTGTTATTATAACTTATTTTCATATCGATAATCTAATGATATGAAAAGCCTGGAATGATATTTACTCATTCCAGGCTTTTTATATAGTATCAGAAAGTTCTTCGAGAATTGTCCAGCACCAGCGCTTGTCGTGGCTGACCATGGCGCATGCACTTTTCTCCTTCGAGGTTATGGTGTGTAATCAACATTAGGAGAGTACCTGTTGCTTGCGTTCCACAATAGGTATTCATTAATCCCCTGATCCTTCAATGCCCTGATTTGGTCTTCGACTTCCTTTTTTCCGTAGACAAGGTAATTTCCACTGCCTAACCATGATGCTGTGAAATCTTGCAGCCAGGGGCGTGAAACAGGCGGGGTCTTTAATTCATCGAGCTTCTTCTTCTCCAATTTTGCATATTCCTGAACGAGACGGTATGGCTCTGTGTCAGGCTTGGCAATCCCGAAATAAGAAGTCCAATGGCTCGGATAAATCATTGAAGAAATGACATCTACATTCTCTGATATCTTCGAAAAATTCTGTCCGATTCCTGGTGCTTCAGGAAGTGTTGCTGTATAGCCAAAGATATCCACAGACACTTTTACATCATATGGCTTTAATTCTTTTTGGGCATAGGCTACAAAGTCGGTTACTGCTTTGACCCGTTTTTGCACATTATCCATTTCTCCATCCTTATAGTCCCCCATGGAATATTGTAGAGTAGAGTCCCTCTTTTCGAATCCCTCAGGGAAACGGACATAGTCGAACTGGATTTCCTGAAAGCCCATCTTTGCTGCCTCGATGCAATTTGAACGTTGTAATCCCAAACTTCTTTGACGAATGGATTTACGAACGATTCTCCTCTGCCATTTTTCCAGACTTGATTACCATCTTTAAATGACCACTCAGGCTTCTTGTTTGCCAGAGCTGTATCTTTGAAAACTACTACCCTTGCGATAGGATAGATTTGTTTCTCTTCGAGAGTCTTTAATAATTTTGCAGGATCTTTAATATAAGGCTTTCCGATATCTTGAAAGGATGAATCTTCATTTGGTTGATATGTAAGATATCCATGGTCCTCTTTTATATCGATAACCATTGCGTTTAAATCGGTGTCATCAACAAGTTTTGTAAGACTATTAAACTTCTCTCCACCAGCTGAATTTCCAGTTACATAAATTCCTCTTACGGCATCCGGATATTCAAATGTGTAACCTGAATCGAATTTAAATCTTGGCATCTGCTTTGGTATTTCCCTAACCAATGACTGATGTTCCCTGACCGGAAGTTTTTCTGTTTCATGTGCTTTCGATTCTGCAAACACTGTACCTCCTGCTTGTGAACAAGAGGCAGCCAATAATGCTGCTGCTGCGATTTTTTTAAATTGCACAAACACCTCTCCTTTCAAAACGTACGCCCACTCTAATAGTTTCTTTCTCTATAATATTAATCTATATTTCTATTTTACCCACTTTCGACAGATTTAGATATTATAGATTATTTTTGCATGGAATTTATTGCCTGGATTAATCACCAATATTTCCAGGCAAAAAAAAGAAAAAAAAGAAAAAACGATCTCAAAATAAGAGATCGTTAAGTTTATTTGACATATTGCTGCTGATATTGCTTCAATTCTTTTTCAGAGCAATACACAAAGTGGCCTGGAGAAACTTCGCGCATCTTCACTTCTTCACCGTCTGCATACTGATGCACATTTGGATCATAAGTTTTACGTCTGCGTGTGCGCTCAGATTCAGGATCCGGCAGCGGTATCGCTGATAGCAAAGATTGAGTGTACGGATGAAGCGGATTTTTGTATAGTTCTTCAGCGGTAGTTAGCTCAACCAGCTTTCCGAAGTACATAACACCAATTCTGTCACTGATATATTTTACCATTGAAAGGTCGTGTGCGATAAACAAGTATGTTAAACCTTTTTCACGCTGCAATTTCTTCATCAGGTTGACTACTTGCGCCTGGATGGAAACGTCTAATGCGGAAATTGGTTCGTCTGCAATAATAAATTCCGGCTGCACTGCAAGAGCGCGTGCAATCCCGATACGCTGCCTTTGTCCACCTGAAAACTCATGAGGATAACGGTTGGCGTGTTCTCTGTTTAAGCCAACTGTTTCAAGCAATTCATATACCATTTCCATTCTTTCTTGCTTACTTTTTGCCAGGCCATGAATATCAATGCCTCAGCAATAACATCGGAAACTTTCATCCTTGGATTCAAGGATGCATAAGGATCCTGGAAAATCATTTGCATACTTCTGTTGAATCTCTTTAAGTCTTTTTTGTTCTTCTTGCCGTGTACGTTTTCTCCCTTGTAAAGGATCTCTCCATCTGTTGCTTCATAAAGCCTGATGATTGTTCGGCCAGTCGTGGACTTGCCACAGCCTGATTCTCCAACCAATCCAAGAGTTTCTCCTTTAAAGATATCAAAAGTAATTCCGTCAATCGCTTTTACTTCATTTACTTGACCCATATTGAAGTATTGCTTCAGATTCTTTATTTCAAGAAGCTTTTCCCTATTTTCCATCAGCCAGTCCTCCTCTTACAGTTATTTCGTGCCCATGAATTTACGCATTCTGCTCTTCACAGCTTCCGGCGGTTCTACCTTAGGTGCATCTGGATGCAACAGCCATGTAGCAGCGTAATGAGTTTCAGACACTTTAAACATTGGAGGCTGTTCCTCTAAGTCGATTTGCATTGCATATTCATTACGAGGTGCAAAAGCATCTCCTTTTGGCGGATGCAACAAGTTTGGCGGCGTACCAGGAATTGCGTAAAGTTCCTCTTCTTTAGCATCCAGGCTTGGCATTGAACTGATCAATCCCCAAGTATAAGGATGTTGCGGATTGTAGAAAACTTCATCCACAGTACCAATTTCGACAATTTTACCACCGTACATAACTGCCACACGGTCAGCTACGTTCGCTACAACTCCAAGGTCATGAGTAATGAAAATGATTGAAGTATCAATTTTTTTTTTGCAAATCTTTCATCAGTTCCAAAATCTGTGCCTGGATCGTAACATCCAATGCTGTTGTAGGCTCATCAGCAATCAGGATTTTTGGGTTACATGCCAAAGCAATTGCGATTACAACCCTTTGTCTCATACCACCTGAAAATTGATGCGGGTATTGCTTGATGCGTAATTCTGGTTGCGGGATACCTACCAGCTTCAAGAGTTGAAGTACACGTTCTCTTGCCGCTGATTTGCTCATATTTTGATGTTTGATCAGCGGTTCCATGATTTGCTTTCCAACAGTCATTGTTGGGTTTAAAGACGTCATTGGATCCTGGAAAATCATCGAAATATCCTGTCCACGGATTTTCTGCATTTGCTTGTCGGTCAATTTAGCTAAATCCCTGCCTTCAAACAATATTTCACCCTGCTTGATTTCAGAATTGCCAGGAGGCAGCAACCTCATGATCGCTTTAGTCGTGACCGATTTTCCTGAACCAGACTCACCAACTATTGCCAGTGTTTCTCCTTTTTTAAGTTCAAAATTCACACCGCGGATTGCCTTAATCTCGCCCGCAAATGTATGGAAGGAGATATTTAAATCCTTAACTTCTAAAATATTTTCCATAATACATTCACCTGCCCTTTAATCGCGCATTTTCGGATCAAGCGCATCGCGCAATCCGTCTGCCAGCATATTGAAGGTAATCATAATGACACTGATGACAACAGCTGGAATTATCATCTCATGTGGGTGCAATCTCAGTACTTTGAATCCTTCATCAATCAATGTACCAAGTGATGCGTATGGTTCCTGGAGTCCCAGACCGATAAAGCTCAGGAACGCTTCAAAGAATACTGCATTTGGAATAGTGAACATCGTATTGATAATAATGACACCTGCAAGGTTTGGCAATAAATGTTTAGAGATAATTTTACCATCACTGTTACCAAGGGTTTTGGAGGCTAGAACAAATTCCTGTTCCTTTAATTTAAGTGTCTGAGCACGCACGACACGAGCCATACCAACCCAGCCTGTAATCGTCAATGCTACGGTAATAGAAATAATACCAGGGTCAAGAACCAGGATCATCAAGATCACAACAATCATAGTTGGTATACCCACAAGGATTTCGGTAATCCTCTGCATCACATTATCCAATCTTCCACCGAAATACCCAGATATCGCACCATAAGCAACACCGATGATCATATCAATAACGGCTGCCAAAAGGGCAATGTACAAGGAGATTTGCGTACCTTTCCAGACACGAGTAAATAAGTCACGTCCAAGAGCGTCTGTTCCAAACCAGTAGTACTCATCTACCTTTTTGACTTCATACATATCGATTTCTTTGCCCGCTTTATTCACCTTGATACCGTCAAATGGAAGCCAGCTTATATGTTCAAGCCCCTGTATTTTGGGTGGTAGATTATTGTGTGGAACATATTGTTTATCAAATTCTTTGCCGCTAATCAAAGGTCCTACCAGGCCATAATTATAACAATGCCCATCACAATCAAACTGACAAGAGCACCCTTATTTTTACGGACACGCATCCAAGCATCCTGCCAGAAGGTTAAGCTTGGCTTGTTTATTTCCTCGCTTTTGGCCGAATCGATTTCTGCGGCCTAAAACGGTCTTTTGGAATTTTTGCTTCGAAGTCAGCCATTACTTATTACCTCCAGACAACCTGATGCGTGGATCGATGATCCCATAAAGAATATCCACTACAAGGATGATAACTACAAATAATGCAGCAAATAAAATGGTTGTTCCCATGATAACTGGGTAATCATTTACTGTGATAGATTTTACGAACTGTTCACCAAGTCCAGGAATCGCAAAAATTTTCTCAATTACAAGGGAGCCAGTCATCAAGGAAATCGCCAATGGACCTAAAACTGTTACTAGTGGAATCATTGCATTTCTCAATGCGTGCTTGAAAGCAATTTCAAAGAAGCTTGCTCCTTTTGCTTTTGCCAATGTAATGTAGTCAGAGCCTAAGACTTCAATCATTTCTGTTCTCATAAAACGAGCTGCAATTGCTATTGGAAGCATGGACAAAGCTATAGTCGCAGGATTGTATATTCAAACCCACGCCAGAAAAGAACCGGGAACCAGCCCAATTTCACACCTACAAAGTATTGCAGCAAGCCTGCAAAAACGAAGTTAGGAATAGACTTACCCAATACTGCAACAAAAGTGGAACTATAATCGACCCAGGTATTCTGTCTTAAAGCAGCAAATATACCAAGTAAAATACCAACGATTGTTCCCAGTAACATTGCTTGGGCACCTAGCTGCATGGAAGGTCCTAAACGTTTGAACATTAGGTCCGTAACCGGAGTGTTATTAAACTGAAAGGAAATACCAAGATCCCCTTGAAGCAAGTTGCCAATATACTTAGCATACTGCACAGGCACTGGCTGATCTAGACCATATTTCGCTTTCATGATTTCCATCTGTGCAGGGCCCAATTTATTCGCACTTGCAAAAGGCGTACCAGGAATGATTTTCATTAAGAAAAATGTTAGGGACGCAATGATGAAAAGAGTCAAAAACATATAAAGTACCCTTTTTAACAGGTATTTCGCCATATGGGTGCACCTCCTGTATTATTTCAATTTTCCCTATTGTTCGACAAATGCTTTACAGGGAAAAAGAGAGTATATCTAGATATACTCTCTTTCTATCCTCAGAATTATTACACTCTGAAATAAGAAACTGCTTCAGTTATTATTCAGCTTCAGTAATTTTAACCCACTGGAAGTTATAGTCAGGACCGTAGTTGTAAATCGCAAGTCCCTTAACTCCAGGGTTTAGAAGGATGTTAGCAGAACGTTGGTAAACAGGCGCTAAACCAGCATCTTCTTCAAGCATGATTCTTTCAGCTTCCTGCTGTGCTTCCCAGTTCTTTTCTGGGTCAGTAGCAAGCTCAGTTTGAGCAGCTTTGATCAGCTTATCGTATTCTGGGTTAGAGTATCCCATTCTGTTGCTTCCGCCATTAGTGATCCAAAGGTCAGTGAACGATAATGCGTTACCGTAGTCAGGACCCCATCCAGCAAATTGAAGATCATAATCCATAGCGTTGTCACGCTCTAGACGAACAGCGAAAGGCACGCTTTCAAGCTTAACTGTCAAACCAGGAAGGTTTGTTTCTAACTGGTTCTTGATATAAGCATCAGTTTTCTTAGCTGCTTCAGTGTCTCCACCAAGGTAACGGATTTCCAGCTTATCTACACCCAGTTCCTTAAGACCAGTTTCCCAATGCTTCTTAGCTTCTTCAGCATTGAAAACGATTAGGTCGCCATGCTTTTCACGGAAGTCTTCTCCGTTAGGACCTTTAACGAAATCTTTTGGTACAAAGAAGTTTGCAGCGATAGATCCGTTGTTAAGGATGCTCTTTGCAAGGTCTTCTTTGTTGAAGCCCATAGCGATCGCTTTACGGATGTTTACGTTAGCAAGAGCTTCGTTCTTCTGGTTCATTTTGATCCAGAATACTACTGGCTCCATCCATGTAAGCATACGCTCATCACCTTCATAAGAAGGAACGATATCAGAAGAAAGCAATCCAGTCATGTCTGTTTCGCCAGCTTCGAATGCGTTTACAGCAGAGTTAGAATCTTTAACTACGTTAACAGTGATTTTTTCAAGAGTTACATCGTCAGCACTATGGTAATCTGGGTTTTTAACAAGTACCCACTCAGTTGCGTCAGTACCTTCCCATTTTTCCATTTTGAATGGACCATTGTAAAGTAAGTTTTCAGCATTGCTAGCGAACGCGTCGCCTTTTTCAGTTACGAACTTTTCATTCTGTGGGTAGAATGTTGGGAAAGCGAATAGATCTTCCCAGTATACTACTGGCTTTTCAAGAGTTACTTCCAAAGTCTTGTCGTCGATTGCTTTAACGCCAAGATCTTCTAAATTGTATTCTTTCTTAGCAGCTCCAGCTTCAGTGATCTCAGCTGCCCCCTTGATTTTTCCGCCCATCATGTATGGACCATAAGGTGAAGCAGTTGCAGGGTCGATCGCACGGCGCCAAGCAAACACGAAGTCGTGTGCAGTTACAGGCTCACCGTTAGACCATTTAGAATCACGAAGTTTGAAAGTGTAAACTTTCTGGTCATCGCTGATTTCAGGCTCGCCTTCTGCTAGTGCAGGAACAGGCTTGTGATCCTGGTCAAGGCGGTATAGACCTTCACCTACGTTGTTTATGTAAGTGAAACTTGTAGAACCTTCAGCAAGTACGCTGTCCATAGTTGGGATTTCAGAAGAATCCAACATGTTTAATTCTTGTGCTACATTAGCTACTTCTTCGCCTGTTGCGTCGTCATTATCAGCAGGCTTTTTGTCTCCACCATTTTCATTACCGCTGTTACAAGCAGACAGGATTAACGAGAATACTAGAGTCAAAATCAATAGAATAGAAAATTTTGACTTTTTCAAGGATACGCCCCCTTTTTATTGTTGTTTTCTGAAAACTTTTTACATTCCCTATTATACATAGATTAAATTAAATGTTCAATATTTTTGCGCGAAAATTTACAACTTTGAAACAATAGTAATAAATTTCCTCCTTGATTTATGTTATAATAGTGACTTATAAGCCTTTTCCGGGCATATTCACCGTGTTACTTATTGTAATATTTGATTATTTTTTAAGTTTTATTCTGTAAATTACTTTTATGAAATAACAATATAAGGGAGCTTTAGAAAAATGCGTAATAGATTTGGGAAAATTTTTTATGGATTTTTGTCCTCTCAAGTGTTGGTTTTCATTCTCTCACTTGTCTATCAGCAGAGAATAACATTGCTAAGTTATATAAATTTCTCCTTTTACATTGCAAGTGCCCTGCTTTTTTCATCATTAATAGTATTTACAGTAAATTCAGGTTTTTTTGACGCAATTTCCTATTCATTCAGAACGGTTTTTGCTGGTAAAGAGGAAGGTGAAAAGAAAAAGTCATTTGATGAAATGACTCCTTTATCCGAACTGGTTACCATTAATGCAAATCCCCTTTTAATGATTGGACTATTAGACTTTATTCTGATGCTTGCCGCACTGTTCCTGTATTATATTTAAAAATCCCTCAGGATCTCTTGCTTATCATGATCGATTTGATTATAATCATTTTTAAATTAAACTTTAAATGCAATGATGAAGAGTAGTACATTTGTTCAAGGCTTTCAGAGAGTTTGTGGTTGGTGGAAACAAACAGCCTGGCAATTGGAATGGACTTTTGAGCTTCTGGTTTGAACTTAAGTAGATCCGGGCGTAATCCTGCGTTAAAGGAATCCATGCTTCACTGTGGCATGGGCAGAGTGACTCATTCGTGAGTAATTAGGGTGGCAACACGGACCATTCGTCCCTAGATTTTAGGACGAATGGTCTTTTTGTGTTCTTTTTTCTTCTGTTTTACACCAATGTAAACACATTCAGACAGAATGAGAACAAGATATATACTTATAGGAGGAATTTATTATGGAAACTATTTTTTCCGGCATCCAGCCGAGCGGAACCATCACACTTGGCAACTATATCGGCGCAATGAAGCAATTCATAGAACTGCAGGAAGAATATAACTGTTATTTCTGTATCGTCGACCAGCACGCGATAACCGTCCCGCAGGATCGTTTACAGCTTAGAAAGAATATTAAAGGCCTTGCAGCATTGTACATCGCTTCAGGAATCGACCCTGAAAAAGTAACATTATTCATCCAATCGGAAGTGCCGGCACATACTCAGGCAGGATGGATGATGCAATGTGTTGCATATATAGGTGAGCTTGAAAGGATGACCCAATTCAAGGATAAATCTACTGGAAAAGAAGCAGTCTCAGCTGGTCTTTTAACCTATCCCCCTTTGATGGCAGCCGACATCCTGCTTTATAATACGAATCTTGTACCTGTGGGCGAAGACCAAAAGCAACATTTAGAGCTGACAAGGGATCTTGCCGAGCGCTTCAATAAGAAATACAATGACATTTTTACCATTCCTGAAGTTCGCATAGCTAAAGTTGGAGCAAGAGTCATGTCTTTACAGGATCCATTGAAGAAAATGAGCAAATCGGATCCTAACAGCAAGGCTTTCATTTCCATGCTCGACGAACCGAAGCAAATTGAAAAGAAAATCAAGAGTGCTGTAACTGACTCAGAGGGCATTGTGAAATTTGATAAAGAGAACAAGCCCGGCATTTCTAACCTCTTGTCCATCTATTCTATCTTGACTGCCAAAGCAATTGCTGATATTGAAAAGGAATATGAAGGTAAAGGATACGGAGAGTTCAAGGCAGACCTTGCGAAGGTAGTTGTCGACGTAATAGAGCCAATCCAGAAAAAATATTACGAGCTGATTGATTCACAAGAGCTCGATGAAATTCTTGACCGTGGTGCTGAAAAAGCAAACTTTGTCGCAAACAAAATGGTAAAGAAAATGGAAAATGCGATGGGCCTTGGGCGCAAGCGAAAATAATAATAGAAACGGAGCTGATAATATGTCAGCTCCTTTTTTTGTAATAGTAATCAATTTACTTTAGGACCGTGCTCCATTTCCCAAAGTTTTTCGAAAAAGGATTGCCCTTTGATGATGTTTTCGCAAAACTTCTCGTGTTTATGTGACCAGCCAAACTTTGTTTCTTCATATAACTGTTCCCATACCTCTTCAAATCCAAGGCGTTGAATTTCTTCATATAATTCTGGTTTCCATTCAGTGAACCAGTAACGGACTTCAGCCACATTTTTAGAGGAACTCAACTGGTCCATGGCCATGAACAATAATTGCTTCAACTGTCTTTCCTTACGCGTCAGCCCTCTCATTAAATCCGGAGAAGGCGATAAAATATGGAAGTCCTTTAAGGCACTTTGATCATTGAATCCATATTGGATAGTATCCTGGTTTTCAATCATTTCGTACACGAGCTGCTCCTGGCGCGGAATAAGCCGGCTCTTTCGGATTGGGATATTATAGCCAATGGTGTCAACAGCGAGTATCCCAGTTCCATCCGAAACAACGAAACAGTAATCAAGCTGCGTACGTTCATGGTTTTTTCTCAAATATGCCTTACGGTAAATGTCATCCAGAAGCTGTTGAGGCAACTCCGATAAATCATTCTCAATGTAATTAAATAACAGATGGTCAATTTTAAGGAGCGGCACCTGGTCCAGCAGCTCAACACCATCGTCCTTCCGCCATTCGTGGAAATGACAGACATTATAGCCGTTCTCTTCCCCTTCGAACCAGTTTACCCAGACATCATGAAGATACAACATGATTTTATAACCCCTCACTTCAAGAAACTGTTTGTCCATCAGTATGGGCATCACTAAGTAAAAATATTCCTTAAAAGGAAGATCAATTTATATCATTATTATGAGGCCAATAAATGCTTAACCAAATGATCCAATTCCAGCCGGCAGCAAGTAGCACTCCACTCTTCGCGCTACAAAAGCTAAATACTCATCCAGACCGTGCCCAGCTACAATCAGATTCAAATAAGCGATTGAACTGATCCCCCCAGATACAGCCAGTCCAAAACCAATCGTCAAAATAAACAATCTAAAGATCATCAGATTGACTCTCTTCATAACAGAAATTCATATTACACACTTCCCCCATCCCGGCCTGTCCATTTTTAATATATATATGAAGGAAGTTGGTTGAGAAGAACTGAAAGCTGCTTTAAATGTACATCAAGTAATGAACCAACTACTTGGAAAAATACAGCAGCATTTCATAGGGAAGAACCGAATATGCATTACATTTAAGCTTACTCTACTTTTTTGTACGAACCTGAGGTCACTTCGGACATTTCACGCGGGTCCATTCATTGTTTT